>NZ_JBJLRI010000012.1:0-70294 GCF_050871405.1 Kineococcus esterisolvens | reverse complement strand
GGCTCGCGGGCGCGGGGCCGCGCGCGCCCCCCCCCCCACCCCCGTCGTCTGCCGGCCGCTCGCCGGCCCGCCGTCAGCGCTCGGCGCCGTCCGGCGTCGGCAGCATCGAGCGCAGCTCCTCCAGCCCCTCGGCGACCTCCGCGGGCAGTTCCACGCCGGTCGCGGCCGCCGACCCGGTGGGGGTCGGCGCCTGGGTGGTGGGCTCCGGCGCCTCGGTGGTCTCCTCGGGCTCGGGAGCGGGGGCGCCGGCGCTGCGGGTCAGGGTGATCGTCGAACCCGGCCGCGCGGACGTGGCGCTCTGCCGCGCCACCAGGCCCTCACCCACCGACGACGTCACCCGCCGCGAGGACACGCTGACCTCGAACCCGGCGTTCTCCAGCGTCCTGGTGGCGGAGGAGACGCTGCGGCCGACGACGTTCGGCACCTTCACGCGGTTGTTGGTGGTCGTGGTGCGCAGGCCCTCGTTGGTGCCGGGGGTGAAGTCCTTCACCGGCAGGTTCAGCGCCTCCGAGGCCGGGCCGACGATGTTCGCCCAGATCGGGCCGGGGATCGTCGAGCCGTACACGCGGCGGTAGCGCTTGCCGTTGATGCGCTCGCCGTTCAGCGACTTGACGCCCTGGTGGTGCCCGACCCACACCGCGGCGGCGAGTTGCGGGGTGTAGGCAGCGAACCAGACGTTCTGGCTGTCGTTCGTGGTACCGGTCTTGCTCGCCACGGGGCGGCCGTCGAGCTGTCCGAGGCGCCGCACCGGAGCGCCGGTGCCGCTCTGCCAACCCCCTTCCAGCGCTTCGGTGACGTTGCGCGCCACGTTGGGGTCCAGCACCTGCTTGCAGTCCGCGGACGGCACCGGCAGCGGGTTGCCCTCGGTGTCGAGAACCTCGGCGATGGCGGTCGGCTTGCAGAAGGTGCCCTCGGCGGCGAACGCCGCGTAGGCGCCGGCAACGGCCAGGGGTGTCACCTGGTTGGTTCCCAGCGTCATCGACGGCAAGCGGTCCAGTTCCAGCGTGTCGGGACCGGTCGTGTCCTCAGGGCTGGGGGCTCCCTTGTAGACGCCGAGCGACTGGGCGGTCGCAGCGATGTCGCACAGGTCGAGCTGCTTCTCCATCGAGACGTAAGCCGTGTTGACGGACTTCGCCGTCGCCTCGCGCACCGTCATCGAGCCGGAGCTGCTGGCCTCGGAGTTGCCGTACGGGTACGTGTCACCACGGAGCTTCTGCCCGCAACGCGTGAAGGCGCTGAAGGGGTCGTTGCCTCGGCTGGGCGATGCCACCACCGAGTCCAGGGAGCGGCCCGACTTCAGCCAGGCGGCGAGCGTGAAGGGCTTGAACGTGGAGCCCTGCTGGAACCCTGCCGTACCTCCCATGTCCTTGCTGACGTTGTAGTTCAGCGTGGTCTGGCCGATGACGTCGTCGTCCGGCGAGTACGTGGTGTCCTGCGCCATCGCGAGGATCTTCCCCGTGCCCGGCTCCACCACGGACGCCGCCGAGCGCACCGCCTGGCCCGGGTTCACGCCCGCGTTCACCGCCTCCTGCGCGATGCGCTGCACGGCCGGGTCCAGCGTCGTGGTGATGGTCAGGCCGCCGCGGCGCAGCAGCTCCTCGCGCTCCTCCACCGTCTCGCCGAACGCGGGGTCCTTCGCGATGACGTGGGTGACGTAGGAGCAGAAGTACGCGGCCGACTCCGCCGCCATGCACCCCTGCCGCGACCGCTGCAGCGCCAGGCCCAGCGGCGCGGCCGCGGCCTCGTCGTGGGCGGCCTGGTCGATCTTGCCGAGCTCGAGCATGCGGTCCAGCACGACGTTGCGGCGGCCGATCGCCGCCTCCTCCTTCTCCACCGGGTTGTAGCCGGCGGGGTTCTGCACCAGGCCGGCCAGCAGGGCCGCCTCGTGCAGCACCAGCTCCGAGGCCGGCTTGGAGAAGTAGTACTGCGCGGCGGCCTCGACGCCGTACACGTTGTTGTAGAAGTACGCGACGTTCAGGTAGGCGGCGAGGATCTCCTCCTTGCTCATCTCCTTCTCCACGCCCACCGCGAGCTTCATCTCGCGCAGCTTGCGGGCGTAGCCGTCCACGCCGTCGGCCTCCACCGCGGCGGCGGCGGCCTCGGCGTCGCCCTCCTCCACCGCCTGCTCCACCAGCACGTTCTTCACGTACTGCTGCGTCAGCGTGGAAGCACCCTGCGTGCCGCCGCCGCCGACGTTGCTCACCAGCGCCCGGGCGATGCCCTTGACGTCCACGGCGCCGTGCTCGTAGAAGCGGGCGTCCTCGATGGCGACGATCGCCTCGCGCATCACCGGGGCGATCTGGTCGAAGGAGACGACCGAGCGGTTCTGGTCGTACACGCGCGCCATGACCGAGCCGTCCGCCCACAGGATCGTCGTGGCCTCGGACAGCTGCTGGTCGCCGAGGTCGGAGGGCAGCTCGTTGAAAACCTCCACACCCATGCGCGCGGCGCCCCCCGTGGCCGCCACGGCGGGCACGAGGAGGCCCGCCGCCAGCACTCCCGCGGCAGCGCTCACCGCCGTGAAGGCACCGAGCAGGCGGAAGACCGGGCGGTGCGTGGAACCAGACGCCATACCAGCAGGGTAAGGGGCGCAGGTGACAGGACCCCGCCGCCGCGGGTCCTCCACGAGGACTCCACACGTGCCCGGCCCCCAGCGCCCGGCACGTCCCCCCGCAGAGGGGCAGCGGGCACGCGCGGTGACCGCCACTAGCTCCAACGGACTACCCGTTCTGGTACCGAATGGCTCTGACGCCGAGCGGCCGCGCGACCCTACGCTGCTGGGACGCCCCTCATCGGGGCATCAGGGGGATTCACAGGGTCGTCCCCTCCGGGGGGAACCACCGCACCGCGCGGTGGTCCGCGAGGGGGCGTGACGGGGAGGGACCGTCGATGGTCTGGACGTTGGAGTGGGCCGGTCGCGGAGCGTGCAAGTCCGCGGTGGCCGACGAGCTGTTCGTGCAGGGTTCGGCGCAGAACCGCGCCAAGGCGATCTGCGGGGGGTGCCCGGTGCGCACCGAGTGCCTCGCCGACGCCCTCGACAGCCGCGTGGAGTTCGGCGTGTGGGGCGGCATGACCGAGCGGGAACGCCGCGCGCTGCTCAAGCGCCGCCCGAACGTGGGTTCCTGGCGCAGGTTGCTGGAGGCAGCGCGCGACGCGCACCTGGCCACCGCCGCCGGCACCCTGACCGGCTCGGGCACCAGCGCCCCCGCCGGTGCGGACGAGGTGGACGACGCGGACGTGCTGCAGGCCGTCTGAGGCGGCCCGGCGGGACGGCCGCCCCCCGCGCCGGCACCGGCGCCACTACGGTGGCGGCCATGACGACCTGGGAGTACGCGACCGTCCCGCTCATCGTCCACGCGACGAAGCAGATCCTGGACCAGTGGGGCTCCGACGGCTGGGAGCTCGTGCAGGTGGTGACCGGCCCGGACGGCAACGGCCTCGTCGCCTACCTCAAGCGCCCCACCGGCGCGTGAGCACCACGCACTCCGAGCGCCTGGCCGGGCTCGGCCTGACGCTGCCGGACGTGCCGGCCCCCGTGGCGGCCTACGTCCCGGCCGTGCGGTCCGGCGACCTCGTGCACACCTCCGGTCAACTGCCGTTCACCGGCGGCGAGCTGCCGCTGACCGGCAAGGTGGGCCGGGGCGAGGGCCTCGTCGACCCCGTGAGCGCCCAGCAGCTCGCCCGCACGTGCGCGCTGAACGCCGTGGCCGCCGCCGCGAGCGCCGCCGGGGGGCTCGACGCCATCGAGGCCGTCGTGAAGGTCGTGGTGTTCGTGGCCAGCGACCCGGCGTTCACCGGGCAGCCCGCCGTCGCCGACGGCGCCAGCGGGCTGCTCGGCGAGGTGTTCGGCGACGCCGGCCGGCACGCCCGCAGCGCCGTGGGCGTGAGCGTGCTGCCCCTCGACTCGCCCGTGGAGGTCGAGGTCACCGTGCGGGTGCGCTCCTGACCCGCCGCGGCCGCGACGCGTGGGCCGGTGGCCCGGTCACCGACCGGGCCACCTGCGTCCTCGCCCCCGACGCCGGGCCGATGACGCTGGAGGGCACCAACACGTGGGTGCTCGCCGAGCCGGGTGCGCGCGAGGGGGTCGTCGTCGACCCCGGCGCGGACGACGCCGGGCACCGCGCAGCCGTCCTGGGCGAGCTGGCCCGCCGCGGCCTGCGCTGCGCGCTGGTCGTCACCACCCACCACCACGACGACCACGCCGGCGGTCTGGAGGCCTTCGCGGCGGGTGCCGGCGCGCCGCGCGTGCTGCGCGCCGCCGACGTCGGCGACGGCACCGCCCTGGACGTGGACGGCCTGCGGCTGCGGGCGCTGCGCACCCCCGGCCACACCGCCGACTCGCTGTCGCTGCTGGTGGGGGGCGAGAGCTCCCTGCTGACCGGCGACACCGTGCTGGGTCGCGGCAGCACCGCGCTGGCCGCCGACGGCGACCTCGGCGCGCACCTGTCGTCCCTGCGGCGGCTGCTGGCGCTGGCCGCCGAGGAGGGCGTGGACGTCCTGCTGCCCGGGCACGGACCTGCCCGCACCGACGCGCGCGCCGCCCTGGCCGCGCAGCTCGCGCACCGCCTGGAGCGGCTGGAGCAGGTGCGGGCGGCGGTGGAGAGCGGCGCCGCGGACGTGGGGGCCGTCGCCACGGCCGTGCACGGACCGCTGACCGGGCCGCTGGCGGAGGCCGCGCGCTCCTCGGTGCGCGCGCACCTGACGCACCTCGGGGTGGACCTGCCCGGCTGAACGGGTCAGCGGGCGCGGCGGGTGAGCCGCTCGACGTCGTGCAGCACCACGGCGCGCGCCTCCAGGCGCAGCCAGCCGCGGGAGGCGAAGTCCGCCAGGGCCTTGTTCACCGTCTCGCGGGAGGCGCCCACCAGCTGGGCGAGCTCCTCCTGGGTGAGGTCGTGCGCCACCAGCAGACCGTCGGCGATGGGCCGCCCGAAGCGGCGCGACAGGTCCAGCAGGGCCTTGGCGACGCGGCCCGGAACGTCGGTGAAGACGAGGTCGGCCAGGGTGACGTTGGTGCGGCGCAGCCGCTGCGCCAGCGCCTGCAGCAGGTGCTTGGCGACCTCGGGGCGGCGCGTCAGCCACGCCATCATGTCGTCGTGCTGCAGGGCGATGAGGTCGGCCTCGGAGACCGCGCGCGCCGAGCTGGTGCGCGGGCCCGGGTCGAACAGGGACAGCTCCCCGAACATCTCCCCCGGCCCCATGACGGCCAGCAGGTTCTCGCGGCCGTCGGGCCAGCTGCGCACCAGCTTGATCTTGCCGGTGCGCACCACGTACACGCGGTCGCCGGGCTCGCCCTCGGCGAACACCTGCTCCCCGCGCTCGAGGTGGACCGCCTCCATGGACTGCAGCAGCTCGGCGGAGGAGTCGTCGTCGAGGGCGGCGAACAGCGGCGCGCGGCGGACCACGTCCCCCAGGCTCTCGGCGTCCGCGACGCCGTCGCTGTGCGCGTGCTCCACCGAGGAACCTCCCTGTGCGGCTGCGCGCGCCCCGGCTGGACGCACACCGCGACTCAGTCTGCCGCACCGGACCGCCGGAAGCTCG
Source organism: Kineococcus esterisolvens (assembly GCF_050871405.1). NCBI lineage: Bacteria > Bacillati > Actinomycetota > Actinomycetes > Kineosporiales > Kineosporiaceae > Kineococcus > Kineococcus esterisolvens. The sequence goes on along the minus strand of NZ_JBJLRI010000012.1, from coordinate 64,756 downwards.
GGCGGTCGCGCCGGGCGCGTCAGCGCGCCCGGTGCCCCGGTGCGACCAGCGCGCGGTAGCGGCGCAGCAGGACGTCGGTGACCAGCTCCAGCTCCGCCTCCAGGGCGTCCTCGTAGGCGCCCAGGCGGCGGGCGGCCGCAGCCAGGGCGTGCAGCTGGTCGACGACCTCCCCGGAGGCGCTGCCCCCGCCGGGCAGGACCAGGCCGCGCAGCAGGTGGTTGGGGTCGGCCACGGGCAGGCCGGACGCGGCGGCCGGCAGGTGCGCGGCCAGGTGCGCCTCCAGGGGCCCTCCGTGCGCGCCGGCCTCCACGGGCACCTCCAGCGCCTCGGCGCCCACGGCCGCGGCGACGAGCAGGTCGCGGCGGGCGCGCACCAGGCGCGACCAGTGCCCGGCCCGGCGGAGCTCCTCCAGCAGCAGCTCGCGGCGGCGGCGCAGGGCCAGCAGCGGCAGCTCCTGCAGCTCGTGGTCCACCAGCGCGGCGTCGCGCGGCTCGGTGTCGGGGACGTCGGCGAGCGCGCCGGCGAGCAGGTCGTGCAGGGCGCCCGGGAGGGCGCCGGGGAGGCGCCCGGGCAGGTCCCCCCCGGGTGCTGGTGCCGCGGCGGTGGCGGTGGCGGTGGTCGGGTCCAGCGGGGACCCGTCTCGTCCTGGCATGGGCCTCGTGTCGTCCGGCGCGCGACCCGCCTTGACGCCCGCGGTGCGCGCGTCACCCGCGCGCACGCCGACGTCACCCGCGCGCACCGGCGGCGTCACCCGCTCGCCGGGCGCGGTCACCCGCTCGCGCCGGGGCGGTGTCGGCGCCGGCACGTAACCTCGACGGTGTGAGCAGCACGCGCAGGCCCGCCCTCGACGCCGACGGCGAGAGCCCGCTGGCCCGCACCCGCCGCGCCCGCAAGGTGCACCGGCTGCTGGCCGAGCGCTACCCCGACGCGCACTGCGAGCTGGACTTCACCACGCCCTTCCAGCTGCTGGTGGCCACCGTGCTGTCGGCGCAGTGCACCGACGCCCGCGTGAACACGGTGACGCCGCGGCTGTTCGCCCGCTGGCCCGGACCGGCGGACCTGGCGGGCGCGGACCGGGCCGAGCTGGAGGCCGTCGTGCAACCCACCGGCTTCTTCCGCGCCAAGGCCGACGCGCTGCTGCGGCTGTCGGCGGCGCTGGTGGCCGACCACGGCGGGCGGGTGCCGCCGCGGCTGGAGGACCTCGTGCGGCTGCCGGGCGTGGGGCGCAAGACCGCCAACGTCGTCCTCGGCGACGCCTTCGGGGTGCCGGGGCTGACGGTCGACACCCACGTGGGTCGCCTGTCGCGCCGGCTGGGGTTCACCCGCCACGAGGACCCGGTGAAGGTGGAGTCCGACCTGGCCCTGCTGATCGAGCGCGGTGGCTGGACGATGTTCAACCACCGGATGATCTTCCACGGCCGGCGCACCTGCCACAGCCGCAGGCCCGCGTGCGGGGCGTGCCCGGTGGCGCGGCTGTGCCCCTCGTACGGCACCGGCGAGACCGACCCCGTGCGCGCGGCGAAGCTGGTGCGCGGCCCCGCCGCGCCCGTGGCGGACGCGGCCGCCGCCGCAGCGGCAGCGGCAGCGGCCCCGGTCGCCCCGTGAGCGCGGTGCGTCCGCTGCCCGGCTGGCTGCACCCGCTCGCCGGGCGGCTGCCCACCGTCACCACGGCCGACCTGGACTGGCGCGAGGACCGCCGCGGGGCGGACGTCGCCGCCCGCCCCGCCGCCGTGCTCGTGCTGTTCGCCGACGGTCCCGCCGGTCCCGAGGTCCTCCTCACCGAGCGCGCCGGCACCCTGCGCCAGCACTCCGGCCAGGTCGCCTTCCCCGGCGGGCGCAGCGACCCCGCCGACCCCTCCCCCGCCGCGACCGCGCTGCGCGAGGCGGCGGAGGAGACCGGCCTGGACCCCGCGGGCGTGGACGTCCTCGGTGAGCTGCCGCCGCTGCTGCTGGCGCACTCGCGGCACGCGGTGACGCCGGTGGTGGCGCACTGGCGCGCGCCGGGCCCCGTGGGGGTGCTCGACCCCGCGGAGGTCGCCCGCGTGGAGCGGGTGCCGCTGGCCGAGCTGCTGGCCCCGGCGGCGGTGCGGCGCCTGCGCGGCCCCGGCGGCTACCGCGGACCGGCGTTCGCCGTGCGCGGTCTGCTGGTGTGGGGCTTCACCGCGGAGGTCCTCGTGCGGGTGCTCGACCTCGGCGGGCTGCTGCCGGCGGCGGTCGCGGCCGGTGGCGCCGAGGTGGACCTGGAGGAGGCGCTGCGGTGGGCGGGGGCGTGAGCGGCTCCGCCGTGCTGGACGTGCTGCTGGTGCTGCTGCTGCTGGTGCAGCTCGTCGCCGGGTACCGCGAGGGGCTGCTGGTGGGGCTGGCGAGCCTGGTCGGCCTGGTCGGCGGTGCGGCCGCCGGGATCGTCGCGCTGCCGCGCGTCGTGGACGGCTGGCCCGCCGGGGTGCGCTCGGCGCTGGTCGTGGTCGTGGGCACGGTCGTGCTGGCGGTGGTGGGCCGGCTCGTGCTGGGGGCGGTGGCGCTGCGGCTGCGGCGGCTGGTGCGGTGGCGGCCGGCGCGGCTGGCGGACTCCCTGCTGGGTGCCCTGGCGGGCGCCGTGGCGACCCTGCTGGTGGTGTGGGTGGTGGCCGGCGCGGCGCGCACCGCGCCGCTGCCGGCGGTGGTCTCGGCGGTGACGGGCTCGCGCGTGGTTGCGGCGGTGGACGCCGCGGTGCCCGCCGACGCCGCCTCCCTCGTGGGGCGGTTCTGGTCGGCGGCGCGCGCCACCGGCTTCCCGCGCGTGTTCGCCGGGCTGGACACCGAGCCCATCGCCCCGGTGGAACCGCCGGCCTCCAGCGTCCCGGACACCCCCGGCCTGCGGGCCGCGCAGGGCAGCGTCGTGAAGGTCACCGGTGTGGCGGACGACTGCTCGCGCGGGCTGGAGGGCAGCGGGTTCGTCGCGGAGCGGCTGGACGGCTCGGCGCGGGTGGTGACCAACGCGCACGTCGTGGCGGGCGTGGACGACCCGCTCGTGCAGCCGCAGGGCGCGGGGCGGCGCTACCCCGCGACCGTCGTGGCGTACGACCCCGCCCGCGACCTGGCGGTGCTGGACGTGCCGGGCCTGGCCGCGGCGGCGCTGCCGCGCGCACCGGAGCTGGAGCGCGGGGCCGCCGCCGTCGTGGCGGGCTTCCCGCTGGACGGGCCGTACACGCTGGCGACCGCGCGGGTGCGGGAGGTGGTCAGCGCGCAGGGCCGCGACGTCTACGACTCGGCCACCGTGCTGCGCCGGGTGTACTCGGTGTACTCGCAGGTGCAGCCGGGCAACTCGGGCGGTCCGCTGCTCACCGAGGACGGCCGCGTCGCCGGCGTCGTGTTCGCCAAGAGCCTGGACGACGCGTACACGGGGTACGCGCTGACACCGGTGGAGCTGGACGCGGTGCTCGCCGGGGCGGGCTCGTCCCGGGCCGAGGTGCCCACCGGGGCCTGCACCGCCGAGTGACCCGACCACCCTCCCCTCCCTCCCCGCTCCTCCCCTTCCCGGTCCTCCCCCTCTTCCCCGCCGAAGCGATGGCTTCGGCGGGGAAGGGGGAGGGCAGGCGGGGCGGGTCAGAAGCGGGGCGGGTCAGAAGCGGGCCAGCCAGCCGGCGAGGACGGCGGTGAGGCGCTCGGGCGCCTCCTCCGGCACGTGGTGACCGGCGCCGGGCACCTGCACCACGCGGTGCGGGCCGTGCGCGTAGCGCTCCGCGGCCTCCAGCGCGGCCGTGCCGACCGTGGGGTCCAGCTCGCCGCGCACCTGCAGCACCGGCACCCGCACGCCCCCGCGCAGCGCCGCCGCCAGGCGCCGGCCGTCAGCGCGCACCGCCGAGCGCGCGATCCAGCGGTGGTACTCCAGCGCCGAGTGCGCCACGAACGGCACCCGGATCGCCTCGGTGTAGCGCTGCACGTCCTCCGGCGGCGGCCACCCGGGGGCCGAGCGCGCCCGCAGCACCTGCTCCACGCCGTCACCGTTCAGGAGGCGGTGCTCCGGCAGGAGCGGCAGCTGGCGGGTCAGCGCCGCGGCCGTCGTGCGCAGGCCCGCGCCGGCACCCGTGGTGCGGCGGACCCGCTCGCGCAGCACCTGCCGCGACAGCAGCGGGTGCGCGGCGCCCACGACGGCGATGCCGCGCACCTGCTCGGGGTGCAGCGACGGCAGCGCCCACGCGGTGCGCCCCGACACCCCGTGCCCCACGACGAACGCGTCGCGCTCGCCCAGGGCCCGCACCAGCGCCGCGACGTCCGCGGCGGAGGTGGACGTGTCGTAGCCGCGCGGCGGCTTGTCGCTGGCGCCGTAGCCGCGCAGGTCCATGGCGACGGCCCGGTAGCCGGCAGCGGCCAGCGCGACGAGCTGGGAGCGCCAGGCCCACCAGAACTGCGGGAAGTCGTGCAGCAGCAGCACCGCCGGGCCGCTGCCCAGCTCCGCGACGTGGAAGCGGGCGCCGTGGGCCGCGACGAGGCGGTGCTGCCACGGCCCCTCGACGAGGACCGCCGAGACGTCGGTGGCGGGTGCGGCCACGGCGGCCGCGTCAGTGCCCGATGCTCGGGCGACCGGCCGAGGAGCCGGGGATCGTCTTGGCGACGGGCTTGCCGGAGGCCGAGGCCTTGACCGCGGCGATGGTCTCCTTGGTGGAGCGGATGGTGCGCTGCGGCGGGCCGACCTTCTTCACGCGCCCGAACCCGACGGCGGCCAGGGCGCCGGCGACCAGCAGCATCGCGACGGCCACCACCAGGAACGCCAGCCAGACCGGCCAGCCGGCCCCCTCGACGAGGGCGTAGGCGACGGTGACGCCGAGGAACACGAACGCGACGAAGCCGAAGACGCCGGCCACCGCGAACAGCGCGCCGCCCAGGGCGCCGTTCTTGACGTCGGCGGTGATCTCGGCCTTGGCCAGGGCCACCTCGTAGCGCACCAGCTCGGACACGTCCTTGGTGGCGTCGGCGACGAGCTGGCCGACGGTGCGTTCGGGCGCGGTGGGCGCCTTCACCGCCGACGCCGCCGTGGCCCCGCGGCCGTCCGTGGTTGTCATGGGTCCTCCTCACTGCCACCGCGCGCGGTGCCGGTGTGCCGGGAGAACCCTACGGGGCGGCCGGTGCGGGCGCGCGGGTGCGGGGCGCGGGGCGCGTCGCCGCCGGGGGGGGGACCGGCGGCGACGCCGAGGTCGCTCTCGTACAGGGGGACGAGCGACGACCGGAGCCGAGACTAGGGGAGCGCCCCCCGTTCGGGGGGCGTTCGGCGCAAGATCCCCCGCCGTCGCGGCGGCCGTCCTCCCTGCGGAGCACCGCCGTCACCGGAACGCGCCCTCCCCCGCACCCGCGGTGACCCGTCCCGCTCGCCCGCGCCGCGGGCGGCGGCGGGTCAGGGGACGGGGCGCCAGCGGGCCACGAGGGCGCGGTGGTCGGTCCCCGGCACCTCCCGCACGACCGTGCCCACCGCGCTCCACGCCGAGCCGTCGGCCAGGGCGTGGTCGATCGTGGCGCCCAGCAGGGCCGGCACGTCCACCGGCCAGGTGCCGCGCGCGCCGGTGCCGGTGCTCGCCCCCGCGTCGACGCACCCGCCGGGCAGTCCCAGGCCGGGGTGGTCGAGGGTGGCGTTGAAGTCGCCGGCGACCAGCGCCCCGGGGTGCCCGGCGCACCACTGCGCCACGGCGGGCACCTCCCGGGACCACTCCCCGAGCAGCTCGGGCACGGGCGCGGAGGTGTGCACCGCGGCCAGCGGCGGGCCGTCGCCGTCCACCGGCACGGCGGTGGTGACGGCGGTGGGCGAGCTGGCGAAGTCGTCGGTCTGCCGGTACTCGCCCAGCTCGGCGGCCACGAGCAGCGCGGTGCCCTCCCGTCCCTCGCCCCCGTCGGCGGCGAAGAAGACCTGAAGGCGACGGCCGGAGGCGGCCTCCACCCGCGCCGCGACGTCCTCGGCGTAGGCGCGGGTCGCCTCGGGCAGGGACACGACCTGCGCGCCGGTGTCCGCGACGAGGGAGGCCACCGCGCCCCGGTCGGCGCGCGCGTGCAGGACGTTGGAGGCCACGACGGTGAGGTCGCCGTCGCGGGCGGGCGGCAGCTCACCGGCGGACAGCCCGCGGTGGGCGGTGGCGGTCAGCGAGGCGACGGCGACCGCGGCGACGGCGGCGGCCGCCGGCAGCGCCCCCCGCCGGCGCAGCCCCACCAGGCCGGCGGCGCCGGCGACGGTCGCCAGGCCCAGACCGAGCGGGACCCGGAACGGCACCGCCCACACGAACGGCGGCTGTCCCGCCAGGCCGAACCACCCGGGAGCGGCGACCACGACGGCCGCGGCGCCCAGGGCGGCGGTGGCGAGCGCACCGGCGGTGCGGCGGGAGCGGGAGGCGCTGGCTCGGTGCACGACTCCGAGGGTGCCGGACGCGCACCCGCCCCGGGCCGGGACCCGGGGCGGGTGCGGTGGAGGTGCTGTGCGGGTCGGGACCCGGGTCAGTCCCCCGCGCTCATGCCCGAGCGGATGGAGTCCATGACCGAGGAGTCGGTCAGGGTGGTGACGTCTCCGGTGGGACGGTGCTCGGCGACGTCGCGCAGCAGCCGCCGCATGATCTTGCCGGAGCGGGTCTTCGGCAGCTCCGCCACCACCATGATCGACTTCGGCTTGGCGATGGGGCCGATCTCCTTGCCGACGTGCTCGCGCAGGTCCGCGACCGTGTCGGGGCCCTGCTCGTGCCCGCCGCGCAGGATGACGAACGCGACGACGGCCTGGCCGGTGGTCTCGTCGGTGGCGCCGACGACGGCGGCCTCGGCGACGTCCGGGTGCGAGACGAGCGCGGACTCGATCTCGGCGGTGGACAGCCGGTGCCCGGAGACGTTCATGACGTCGTCGACGCGGCCGAGCAGCCAGATGTCGCCGTCGTCGTCGCGCTTGGCGCCGTCGCCGGCGAAGTACCGGCCCGGGAAGCGCGCCCAGTAGGTGTCCTTGAAGCGCTGCTCGTCGCCCCAGATGCCGCGCAGCATCGACGGCCACGGCTCGGTGAGGACGAGGTACCCGGCCCGGCCGTGCCCGACGGGCTCGCCGGCGTCGTCGACGACCTCCGCGACCACGCCGGGGACGGGCACCTGCGCCGAGCCGGGCTTGAGGGTCGTCACGCCCGGCAGCGGGGCGATCATGTGGGCGCCGGTCTCGGTCTGCCACCAGGTGTCGGCGATGGGGGTGCGGTTCCCGCCGATGACGCGGCGGTACCAGTTCCACGCCTCGGGGTTGATGTTCTCCCCCACGCTCCCCAGCACCCGCAGGCTGGACAGGTCGTGGCGGGCGGGGTACTCCTCGCCCCACTTCATGCAGGTGCGGATCGCGGTGGGGGCGGTGTAGAGCACGGTGACGCGGTGCTTCTCGACGATGGACCACCAGCGGTCCTTGTCGGGGGTGTCGGGGGTGCCCTCGTAGACCACCTGGGTGGCGCCGGCGGCGAGGGGCCCGTAGACCACGTAGCTGTGTCCGGTGACCCAGCCGACGTCGGCGGTGCACCAGTACACGTCGCGCTCGGGGCGGATGTCGAAGACGTTGCGGAAGGTGAACGCGGTCTGGACGAGGTACCCGCCGGAGGTGTGCAGGATGCCCTTGGGCTTCCCGGTGGTCCCGGAGGTGTAGAGGATGAACAGCGGCTGCTCGGCGTCGAACGCCTGCGCCTCGTGCTCGGGGCTCGCGGCCTCCAGGGCCTCGTGCCACCACACGTCGCGGCCCTCGGTGAAGTCCACGTCCTCGCCGTTGCGCTTGACGACGAGCACGTTCGTGACGCTGGGGGCGCCCTTGGCGAGCGCCGCGTCCACGGCGGGCTTGAGGGTGGTGGGCTTGCCGCGGCGGTAGCTGCCGTCGCAGGTGATGACGACCTTCGCCTCGGCGTCGACGATGCGCGAGTGCAGCGCGTCGGCGGAGAACCCGCCGAAGACCACCGAGTGCGGTGCGCCCAGGCGCGCGCAGGCCAGCATCGCGACGACGGACTCCACCAGCATCGGCAGGTAGATCGCGACGCGGTCGCCCGCGCCGACGCCGAGGGCGGCCAGGGCGTTGGCGGCGCGGGAGACCTGTTCCTGCAGCTGGGCGTAGGTGAGGGACGTGGTGTCGCCGGGCTCGCCCTCGAAGTGGATCGCGACGCGGTCGCCGTTGCCGGCGGCGACGTGGCGGTCCACGCAGTTGACGGCGACGTTGAGCCGGCCACCGACGAACCACTTCGCGAACGGCGCGTTCGACCAGTCGAGCACCTGGTCGAAGTCGGTGTCCCAGGTGACGTGCTCGCGCGCCTGCTCGGCCCAGAAACCCAGGCGGTCGGCGGCGGCCCGCTCGTAGAGGTCGGCCTGCGCGACGGCCTGGGCGGCGAACTCCGGGTCGGGGGCGACCGTCTGCACCGGCGGTGTGCCCTCGGTCGTGGTCATCGTCGTCCTCCTCGACAAACGCTGCTGCGGGCCGCGGGGCGCGGCCGCGGTGCGAGGCTATCCGTCCCGGCGCTGCCCGTGCGTGGCGACACCGGGATCGGCGAGGGCGCCCCCGGCGGCGGGTTCGCCGCGGCGGGCGGTGGCGGTGGCCCCGGCGCTGGCGACCACGACGACGGCGATGGCCAGCACGGACGTGGCGGGCAGCCCCTGGGACAGCAGCAGCCACCCCACGAGGGCGGCGATGGCCGGTTCCAGGCTGAGCAGGACCCCGAAGGTGCGCTCGGGCAGGCGGCGCAGCGCCACCAGTTCCAGCGAGTACGGCAGCACCGAGGACATCAGGGCGGCGGCCAGGCCGAGCAGCAGCACGTGCGGGTGCAGCAGGTCGGTGCCGGCGGTGGCGGCGCCCAGCGGCAGCACGAGGGCCCCGGCCACGACGCTGGCGACGGCGAGGCCGCCCTGCCCGGGCACGGCCGCTCCCACCCGGGAGCTGAGCAGGACGTACCCGGCCCAGAAGGCGCCGGCGAGCAGCGCCAGGAGCACGCCCACCGGTTCCAGGTCGCCGCCCTCGCCGTCGCCGCCGAGGCCGAGCGCCACGACCCCGGCGAGGGCGAGCGCCACCCAGACGAGGTCGCGGCGGCGGCGGGTGAGCACCGCGGACAGGGTCAGCGGCCCGAGGAACTCGCAGGTGACGGCCACGCCGAGGGGGACGTGGGTGAGGGCGGCGTAGAAGGAGGTGTTCATCGCGGCGAGCACTGCGCCGAAGGCCGCGGACAGGCCCAGCTGCCGGCGGTCCCACCGCCACGCGCGCGGCCGCACGGCCAGGGCCATGACGACGGCGGCGAGCAGCAGCCGCAGCGCCGCGGCGCCGGTGGCGCCGACGGCGGGGAACAGGGCGCTGGCGGCGGTGGCGCCGACCTGCACGCTGGTGGCGGCGCCGAGCACCATCGCGACCGCCGCCGTGGGGGAGGTGCTGCGGGACGGCGCGGCGCTCACGGGCCGCCACGCTACCCACCGCCACGCCCTCCCCGGGCCGCCGCCGTCCGCCCGTCGCCGCGGTGGGCGGAGGAAGAAGACGGCGCGCGGTGAACGCGGGCGGGGTGGGGCGCGTAAGCACCGTCGAGCCCGGCACGGACGCCGGGTACGACAACCAGGAGGAAACCGTGCGAACCCGTACCGCGCTCACCGCCGCCGCAGCCGCAGCCGCAGCCGCCGTCGTCCTCGTCCCCACCGCCGCCGCCTCCGCGGACGCGGGCTCCGCCGAGCGCGCGCGCGGCGGGAACCTGCGCGCCGTCGGCCTGGTGGACGGCACCCGCCTCGTCACGTTCTCCGCCACCCACCCCGGACAGGTGCGCGAGACCGGCACCCTGACGGGCCTGCAGGGGGACACGAAGCTCGTCGGCATCGACGCGCGCGTGCAGGACCGGCAGGTCTACGGCGTGGGCGACCGCGGCGGCGTGTACGTGCTGGACGTGCACCGCGCCACCGCCACGCCCGTCCTGCGCCTGAGCGTGCCGCTCGAGGGCAGCAGCTTCGGCGTGGACTTCAACCCGGCCGCGAACGCCCTGCGCGTCGTCAGCGACACGGGGCAGAACCTGCGCCAGCCGTTCGCCACCCCCGGCGCGGCGACCGTCGTGGACGGCTCCCTGAGCACCCCGCCGGCCGAGGGCACCACCACCGGCGTCGTGGCCGCCGCCTACACGAACAACGACCTCGACGAGTCCACCGCGACAACGCTGTTCGTGCTCGACGGCGCCACCGACCGGGTGGCGCTGCAGTCCCCCGCGAACGCGGGCACGCTGGCCGCCACGGGGGCGCTGGGGGTGGACGTGACCGGTGACGCCGGGTTCGACATCGCCGGCACCACCGGCTACGCGGTCGTCCCGGGCACCGGGGAGCACGCGGGCCGGACCGTCGTGCACGAGGTGTCCCTGCTGACGGGCGAGGCCACCGCGAAGGGCCACCTGCGCGCGGCGGTGACGGACCTGGCGCTGCAGCTGCGCTGACCCCGATCGCGGTCCGGCGGCCGGAGGGGGGCCGCCGGGCCGCCGGGCCCGGCACGACGACCGGCACCACCCCGGCACCAGGACGAGGAGCGCGATGGGACCGCGGCAGGGACGTCGCGCGGTGCCGCCCGCCGCGGGCGGGCTGCACGACGAGGCGGACGTGGCGCGCGCCTACGAGGCGCACGGCGCCGAGCTGCACCGCTTCGCGCTGCGCGCCCTGGGCGACGCCGCCGCCGCGCAGGACGTCGTGCAGGAGACGTTCCTGCGCGCCTGGCGGGCCGCGGACCGCTACGACCCGTCACTGGCGAGCCTGCGGGTGTGGCTGTTCGCCATCGCCCGCAACGCCGTGCTGGACCACGTGCGCGCGGCGGGGGCCCGGCCCTGGCAGGGTGCGCTCGTGGCGGACGTGGCCGACGCGGCCGGGGACGGTGCCGGGCAGCCCGTCGAGGACCCCGGCGAGCAGCTGATGCGCGGGTGGGTCGTGGAGGAGGCGCTGCGCCGGCTGTCCGACGAGCACCGCACGGCGATCGTGGAGACGTACCTGCGCGACCGGCCGCCGGGAGAGGTGGCCGCCGAGCTGGGGGTGCCGGTGGGGACCGTGCGCAGCCGGGTGTTCTACGGGCTGAAGGCGCTGCGGGTGGCGATGGACGAGATGGGGGTGCAGCCGTGACGGACGCGGGCACGCACCGCGAGCTGCGCGAGATGCTCGGCCTGCACGCCCTGGGCGCGCTGCCGGAGGCGGACGCCGTGCAGCTGCGGGCGCACCTGGACGGCTGCGCGGGCTGCCGCGCGGAACTGGCGGAGCTGGCGCCGCTCGCCGGCGACCTGCGCCTGGTCGACCCGGCCCGGTTGCCCGGTCCGCCGGCACCGCCGCGCGCGCTGGGCGAGCGGGTGCTGGGCGCGGTGCGCGAGGAGTCGGTGCTGCGCGCGGCGCGCGAGCGCCGCGACGCGCGGCGCGGGCGGCTGCGGGCGGTGCTGGTGCCGCTGGCCGCCGCGGCGGCGGCGGCGGTGCTGGCCGGCGGGCTGACGTACGGGCTGACGCGACCGGACCCGGCGCCCGCGGTGGCGGTGGAACGGCTGCCCCTGACGGTGGTGGTGGAGGGCGTGCGCGCCGCGGGCCCGGCGGTCGTGGTGCCGCACACGTGGGGGGTGGAGGTGACGTTCGAGGCGGCCGGTTTCGAGGAGGGGCGCACCTACCGGGCGCTGGTGCGCACCGAGGACGGGGCGACCAGCCCGGCCGGGGAGTTCCTCGGCGTGGGTGCGCGTGAGCTGACGTGCGACATGCAGGCGGCGGTGCTGCGGCAGGACGCCACGGCCTTCGAGGTGGTCGACGAGTCCGGCGCGACCGTCCTGACGCTGCCCCTGCCGCGGGCCTGAGGCCCGCGGCAGGGGGTGCTCAGCTCACTTGCGGCCGGTCTGCCAGCGCATGCCCCAGCCGTACGCCTCGTCCAGGGCCTGCTGCCCGCCCTGCACGTAGCGGACCTCGCGCTGCACGGACACCTCGCGCCCGTCGGAGACGATCTGCGCGATCGCGCACATCGGCGAGCGGTCGTCGTGCTCGTCGAGGCGCACCTCGATCTCGGGGCCGCTGGCCGGCTTCAGCGTCACCACGCCGTCGGCGGCGGCCCAGTTCGGCACACCCTCGTAGATGAACGCGAACACCAGCACCCGCTTCAGGCGGGACGGGTCGCGCAGGTCGACGTAGAGGTTCTCCCCGCCGCCGCCGGTGCGGTCGTCGCCGTCCAGCCACACCAGCGGCTCACCGGGGCCGCGGTCGCGGAAGGCGTTGCCGAGGGCCTGCACGACGCCCTTGGAGCCGTCGGTGAACTCGTACAGGGCGCCCAGGTCGAGGTCGATGCCCCCGCTGCCGCCGGAGGCGGCCTGCTTGAGCTTGGCGAGGAACCCGCCGCCGCCGGAGGGCGCCTGCGCGGGGCGGGCGTTCCACGCCAGGTGCACCTTCAGCGTGCCGCCGGCGCCGCCGGACTTGGTGAGCGACACCTTCGGCGCGGACTTCGTCAGCGTCACCTTGCTGAGGGAGACCCCGCCGCCGGAGCCGCCGGAGGGCGTGGGGTCCGGCTCGTTCCGCTTCTTCGAGTATTCGATGGCCACGGCCGGTCAACGAGCCGTGCGGGCGGGGAGTGCCCGCTCAGGCCCAGGGACCGGACAGCAGGGCCCCCGTCAGCGGTGCGGAGGGGTCGGCGGCCAGCGAGAGCGGTGAGGCGGGCGCTCCGGCGCGCACGAGCAGGTCCCCCACGGCGGCGATCATGGCGCCGTTGTCGGTGCACAGCCGAACCGGCGGTACCCGAAGCTCCAGGCCCGCGGCGGCGCAGCGCTCCTCGGCCAGCGACCGGACGCGGGTGTTCGCGGCGACGCCCCCGACGAGCAGGAGCGTGCCGACGCCGTGCTCGCGGCAGGCCGCGACGGCCTTGCGGGTCAGGACGTCGGCGACGGCCTCCTGGAAGGAGGCGGCCACGTCCGCCACCGGCACCTGCCCGCCGGCGTCGGTGCGGGCCTCCACCCAGCGCGCCACGGCGGTCTTGAGCCCGGAGAAGGAGAACCCGTAGGCGGGGTCCTGGGGTCGGGACAGCGCGCGCGGGAAGGCGATGGCGCGCGGGTCGCCGTCGCGGGCGGCGCGGTCGACCGCGGGGCCGCCGGGGTAGCCCAGGCCCAGGACGCGGGCGACCTTGTCGAACGCCTCCCCGGCGGCGTCGTCGGTGGTGTCGCCCAGGTGCACGACCGGGTCGCGGCCCAGGTCGCCGAGCAGCAGCAGGGAGGTGTGGCCGCCGGAGACGACGAGCGCCACGCACCGCGCCGGCAGCGGCCCGTGCTCGAGGACGTCGACGGCGGCGTGCCCGGCGAGGTGGTGCACCCCGTAGAGCGGCTTGCCGATGGCGAAGGCGAGCGCCTTCGCGGAGGCCAGCCCCACCTGCACGGCGGTGGACAGCCCGGGACCGGCGGTCACGGCGACGGCGTCGACGTCCGCGAGGTCCAGCGAGGCGGCGTCGAGGGCCTGCCGCACGACGGGGACCATGGCCTCCAGGTGGGCGCGGGCGGCGACCTCGGGCACGACGCCGCCGTAGCGGGCGTGGGCGTCCATGCTGGAGGCCAGGGCGTCGCCGAGCAGGACGCCGTCGCTGACCAGGCCGGCGCCGGTCTCGTCGCAGCTGGACTCGATGCCCAGGACGACGGGGCTGGTGCGGCTCACCGGCGCGGCTCGGTGGGCAGCCCGGCGGCGGTGAGGACGTCCACGCGCTCGCCGGCGGGCAGCCGGTCCACGTAGACGACGCCCTCGAGGTGGTCGACCTCGTGCTGCAGGCAGCGGGCCAGCAGGCCGGTGCCGACGATGCGCACCGGCTCGCCGTGCACGTCGACGCCGGTGACCTCGGAGCGGTCCGGGCGACCCAGCTCGGCGTACTGGCCGGGCACCGACAGGCACCCCTCGTCGTCGACGTCGAGGCGGCGCCTGCGGCCGGTGGGCAGGTGCAGGACGGGGTTCACGACGTGGGCGACGACGTGCTCGCCGTCCTCGTCGGGGCAGTCGACGACGAAGACGCGGGCGTCCACGCCGATCTGGTTGGCGGCCAGGCCCACGCCGTCGGCGGCGGCCATGGAGGCGAACATGTCGGCGACGAGCTGGACGAGGTCGTCGTCGAAGGCGGTGACCTCGGTGCAGCGGCGGTGCAGGACGGGCGTGCCGTAGGTGGTGATCGGGTGGGCGGCGCCGGTGCGCCCCTCGAACACGACCGGCCGCTGCTCCTGCTGGTCCTGCTGGTCCTGCTCCTGCTGGTCCCCCTGCTCGCTCACGAACGCCGATGGTAGGCGGCGGGCGGGGTGCGGCGCGCCGGGCGGTGCCGGGCGCGGGGCGCTCAGGCGGGGGTCGCGGTGACGGCGAACTCGACGGTGCCGGTGTCCTCCACGGAGACGAACCCGAGGTCCGGGGCCTGCACGCCCACGTCGGACCAGGTGAGGGGGACGGCGCCGGTGACGGTGACGGCGTCCTCGGCGGCGCGCTCGACGGTGGCGAGGGCCCGCACGGCGACCTCCCTGCCGTTGACGGCCAGGGTGCCGGGCAGGGTGACGGCCAGGACGGCGCCGACGTCGAGCCCGCCGAGGGGGACGGGTCCGGTGAGGGTGAAGGTGGCGGTGGGGTCCTCGTCGACGCCCAGGAGCCGGCGGAACTGCCCGTCGCGGTTGGCGGAGTCGGTGGCGACGGCGGTGAGGTCGACGGCGACGGTGCCGGCGGTGAGCTCGCCGCCGGTGACGGTCAGCTCGCCGGTGACCTGCTCGGTGCGGCCGGTGACGGTGACGTCCTGCCCGTTGAGGACCTCGTCGACGCGGTAGCCGGCGGTCCCGCCGGTCACCGCCCAGGTGCCCTCCAGGGCGGGGTCGGTGGCCGGGGCGGTCGGGGTGCTCGCCCCGGCGGCGGGGGGGCTCAGCGGCGCGGCGGCCCGGCCCTCCTGCAGCCGCGCGTACACGCGGGGGCCGACGAGCACGGCGAGCAGGCCGAGCACGGCCGCGACGGCGAGCAGGACCCACGGCCACCGGCTCCGGCGGCCGTGCGCGGGCGGCCGGCCGGTGCCGGCGCTGCTGGTGGTGGTCACGGCGCTCCCCCGTCCTCGGCGGTCTCGACCGCACACCTCGGCGGTCTCGACCGCACAACGGGGCCGGGTGCGCGGCGGTTCAGCGGGGACGCCCCGGCGCCCCGCCCGGCATGTTGTCCGGGCAACCAACTCCTACGATGGGGTCGTGGACGAAGACGCAGGACCGGCGGCGACGGAGCCGCGCTGGCTGGACGCGGACGAGCGCCGCGCGTGGCTGAAGCTGGCGGCGGTCTTCACCCTGCTGCCCGCCGCGCTGGACTCGCAGCTGCAGCGCGAGGCCGACCTCACCCACACCGGCTACCTCGTGCTGGCGATGCTGTCGGAGTCCGCTGAGCGGCGGCTGCGCATGAGCGACGTCGCCGCGCGCACCAACTCCTCCCCGCCCCGCGTCTCGCACGTGGTGCGCAAGCTGGAGGACCGCGGCTGGGTGCGCCGGGAGGCCGACCCCGCCGACGGCCGCGGGCAGTTCGCCGTCCTCACCGACGCAGGCTGGGACAAGATCGTCGCCACGGCGCCCGGTCACGTGGAGGCGGTGCGGCGGCTGGTGTTCGACGTGCTGGAGCGCGAGGACGTCGCCGCGCTCGAGGAGCTGGGCGGCAAGCTGCTCACCCGGCTGGACCCGGACTCGCGCTTCACCGCCTCGGCGGGGTGAGCGCCGCCCTGCGGCGCGGGCGGGGCGTGCGTAGGGTTCGGCGGGTGCAGACGAGGACGCTGGGCAGGACCGGCCGGCAGGTCGGGGTCGTGGGGCTGGGCTGCTGGCAGCTCGGCGGGGACTGGGGCACGGTCGGGGAGGACGACGCGCTGGCCACGCTGGCCGCGGCCGTCGACGCGGGCGTGACGTTCCTCGACACCGCCGACGTGTACGGCGACGGGCGCAGCGAGCGCCTGGTGGGGCGGTTCCTGCGCGAGAGCGGCGCGGCGGGCGTCACCGTGGCCACGAAGATGGGCCGCCGCGCGGACCCGCACGTCGCGGACGCGTACTCGCTGGAGAACTTCCGCGCCTGGAACGACCGCAGCCGCGAGAACCTCGGGGTGCAGACGCTGGACCTGGTGCAGCTGCACTGCCCGCCGCCGGAGGTGTACGCCGCGGACGCGGTGTTCGACGCCCTGGACACGCTCGTGCAGGAGGGCCGCACCGCCGCCTACGGCGTCTCCGTGGAGACCGTCGCCGAGGGCCTGGCGGCGGTGGCGCGGCCGAACGTGGCGAGCGTGCAGATCATCCTGAACCCGCTGCGACTCAAGCCGGTCACCGAGTTCCTGCCCGCAGCGGCGGAGGCCGGGGTGGGCGTGGTGGTGCGGGTCCCGCTGGCCTCCGGGCTGCTGTCGGGCAAGTACGACGAGAACACCACGTTCGCCGCCGACGACCACCGCAGCTACAACCGGGACGGCTCGGCGTTCGACGTCGGCGAGACGTTCGCGGGGGTTCCGTTCGAGGTGGGCGTGCGGGCCGCGCAGCGCCTCGCGGCGGTCGCCGGCGACGCCCCGCTGGCGGGTTTCGCGCTGCGCTGGATCGTGGAGCAGCCGGGGGTGAGCGTCGTCATCCCCGGCGCCCGCAACGGCGAGCAGGCGCGGCGCAACGCGTCCGCCGCGGACCTGCCGGCGCCGACGCAGGAGCAGCAGCGCGCGGTGCGCGAGGTGTACGACGAGCTCGTCGCGGAGCACGTGCACTCCCGCTGGTGACCCCGGGGCGCTCGCGGCGGGCCTCAGCGCACGGGGCGCCGCCGCGGGCCGCGGGCGACGAGGGCGGCCAGCACCACCCGTGAGGGGTGCACGCGCAGGTGCCCGCGCGCCAGCGCGAGCAGGACCACCGCGGCTGCCAGGCCGGTGACCGCGCCGAGCGCGGCACCGAGCGCCACCCCGGCCGGCGCGAGCAGCAGCGGCACGGCGTCCAGGGCGTGCACCGGGCCGTCGACCCGGCGCAGGACGGCGACCGCCCACGCGGTCGCGACCGCGACGGCGCTCAGGCCGCCACCGGCCCAGGCGCCGCGCAGCAGCGCCCGCAGGAGGAGGTTCCGGCGTTCCACCCCTCGTGGGTAGCACCGCACTGCCGCCGACCGCACCTCCGGCGCACCCACCTCACCCCTCCGGCCCACCCCCGACCCCCGCGGTGGTCCGCGGTGGTCCGCGGTGGTCGAGGGAGCCGCGACTTCCTCGACCACCGCCGAGGCGGGGGACGAGGGCCGCCTCAGGCGGGACCGGCGAGGTCGGGCGCCGCCCGCAGCCAGGCGTCGACGCGGCGCACGCTCGCGCCGAAGCCCGGCTCCCCGGGCCGGTTCAGGTGGCCGTGGCGGGTGCCGGGCTCCAGCACGCACGCCACCGGCACCTGCGCGGCCACCAGCCGGGCCGCGAAGTCCTCCGCCGACCCGCGCAGGCCGTCCACCTCGCTGACCAGCACCAGCGCCGGCGGGAACCCCTCCAGCGGCGCGGTGCCGGGCGTCACCGCGGCCGGGGCACCCGCCGGGTCACCGCCGACGTAGCCGGCGTACATCTCCCGCACGGCGTCCGGGCCCCAGCGCTCCTCGCCCTCGGGGAGGGTCCCCAGGGCCCGCAGCGCCGCCGGGGAGGCGGCCGGCGGGACGGCGTGCAGGGTGGGGTATGCCAGCACCACCCCGGCGGGCAGCTCCTCCCCCGCCTCCAGCAGCCGCAGGACGGCGCCTGCCGCCAGGTTCCCGCCGGCGCTGGCGCCGCCGAGGAACGTGCGGGTGGCCGGCACGCCGGAGGCGGCGGCCAGGCCCCGGCCCCAGCGCCACGCCGCCAGGACGTCGTCGGAGGGCACGGGGTAGCGGGTGCCGTCGCCGGCCAGCCGGTACCCGACGGTCACGACGAGGTGCCCGGCGCGCTGCAGCGAGCGCGCCACCGCGTCCGACTCGGGCATGTCGAGGTCGCCCCGGGCGAACGCGCCGCCGTGGGCCCACACCAGCGCCGAGACCGGTGCGCCGCGCGGGACGTGGACGCGCACGTCCACGTCGCCGTGCGGCCCGGGGGCGCGGCGGTCCTCCACGACGCGTTCCCCGACGTCCTGAACGACGGCCTGCTGCACGACGGCCTGCTGCACGGTCTCCTGCACGGGTCCCTCCACACGTCGACGGGCGGTCGCCCGCGACGCTAGTGGACGCCGCGCGACCGGCAGGTGGCCACGGGGCGACCAGCGGACCACGCTCAGTGGTCGAGACCACCCCCGGGAGGCATCTACCCTCGACTGCGTGTTCGAGCGCTTGCGGCTGATGAGCGACTACCAGGCACCGACCCCCGTGTGGGCGCCCGCCGACGTGGGCGCGTTCGTGCTGTCCACCGCCCACCTGGACCACCTCGGCCTCGACGAGTCGCTGCGCACCCGCCTGCTGCGCTGGCAGGAGTACTTCGACGAGCACCACCCGGCCGACCTGTGCGGGTGGGACTCGCCGGGCTCGTGCCACCGGTACGCCAGCGAGGGCGAGCAGCTGCGCGAGGAGCTGGACCGCGCCCTGCCGGGCATCGGGGTGGACCTGGACCTGTGGCCGGTCCCCTCGGACGACTGACACCCGGCCCACGCGGTGGACCCGGTGGCGACGGTCGTCCCGGGCGCACCGGACGACACCGCGCCGGGCATCGGCCGCGGCCCCGCCGACGACCCCGGCGGGGCGCGGAGCATCGAGTGATACCTTGCGCCGGTGCTGGAGGAACCACGGGCCACCGCGCCGGCCCGGCGGATGTCCCGGGAGGGCCGCCGGGAGCAGATCCTCGACGCCGCAGCGGGTGTCGTGGCCCGCAGGGGTTTCGCCGGGACGAGCACCGACGCGATCGCACGGGCCGCCGGCGTCTCCCAGCCGTACGTGGTGCGCGCCTTCGGCGGCAAGGGAGCGCTGTTCGAGGCGCTGTTCAGCCGGGCCGCGCAGCGGACCGTCGACGCCTTCCGCGCCGCCCCCGCCGACGAGGCGCCGGACGACGCGCTCGGCCGGGCCCACCTGGACCTCGTGCGGGACGGTGACGACCTGCTGGTCCTCATGCACGGCTTCGCCGCCGGCTCCGACCCGGCCATCGGGGCGCTGGCGCGCTCGGCGGTGGCGGACGTCTACCGCAC
The DNA here is from genome assembly GCF_050871405.1 of Kineococcus esterisolvens. NCBI lineage: Bacteria > Bacillati > Actinomycetota > Actinomycetes > Kineosporiales > Kineosporiaceae > Kineococcus > Kineococcus esterisolvens. Next base: position 45,692 of record NZ_JBJLRI010000012.1, on the reverse strand, counting down.
GGTCCGCGACCGCCTCGGCGACCCCGAGGCGGCCACCGCCTTCGTCGCCCGCGGGATGCTCACGAACGTCCTGCTCGCCATCGACGCGCCGGGGCGCTCCACCGACGACGCGGACCTGGCCGAGCTCACCGCCCGGGCGGGGGCCGCGGCCCACCCCGTCACCCCCGGCGCGGACGGCCACGGGGACGGGCAGCGGTGACCGCCCGGGCCAGCGGCACCGCCCGGGGCGGGGCACGGGCGTGGGTGCACCGGGCGGTGCGCCTGGTGGAGGCCGACGGCAACCGGAGCGCCGACACGCACCTGCGGGTGCTGCCCCTGCCGCCGGAGTGGGGCGTGCAGCTCTACCTCAAGGACGAGTCCGTCCACCCGACCGGGTCGCTGAAGCACCGCCTGGCGCGCTCGCTGTTCCTGTTCGGCCTGGCCAACGGCGACATCGGCCCGGGCACGACGCTCGTGGAGGCCTCCAGCGGGTCCACCGCGGTCTCCGAGGCGTACTTCGCGCGGATGCTGGGCCTGGAGTTCCTCGCCGTCGTGCCGCGCACCACGGCCGCCGCCAAGCTGGAGCTGATCCGCCGCCACGGCGGGCGCCTGCACCTGGTGGACCACCCCGGCGAGGTGTACGCCGTGGCCGAGGAGCTGGGCGCGCGGCCCGGGTGGCACTACCTGGACCAGTTCGCGATGGCCTCCACCGTCACCGACTGGCGCGGCAACAACAACATCGCCTCCTCGATCTTCGAGCAGATGGCGATGGAGGAGAATCCCGAACCGGAGTGGATCGTGGTGGGTGCCGGCACCGGCGGCACCAGCGCCACGATCGGGCGGTACTGCCGCCACACGCGCCGGCGCACCCGCCTGGCCGTCGCCGACCCCGAGGGCTCGGCGTTCGCCGAGGCGTGGCGCACCGGCTCCCGCGACGTCACCGCCCCCGGGTCGGCGATCGAGGGGATCGGGCGGCCCCGCGTGGAACCGTCGTTCGTGCCGTCGGTCATCGACCTCGTCGCCACCGTCCCCGACGCGGAGTCGGTGGCCGCGACCCGGTTGCTGCACGAGCGCCTCGGTGTCAGCGCGGGCCCCTCCACCGGCACGAACCTCGCGCTCGCGCTGCGGCTGGTGGACGGGATGCGCCGCGCGGGCGAGAGCGGCAGCGTCGTCACCCTCGTCTGCGACGGCGGCGCGCGCTACCTGGACACCTACGGCGACGACACCTGGGTGGCCTCCCGCGGCTGGGACGTGGCCGCGGCCCGCGCGGTGCTGGAACCGCTGTTCGGCGACGCCGGCTGAGCAGCGGAGCGGGCTGCGCGCCGCTGCTCCTGAACTCGTCCGTCGCCGCGTCGGCGGCCGGCAGCCGCGCGGCCAGGTCGGTGCCGGCGGGCCCCTACCCCGCCGGGGACGCGGGCGGGGCAGGGGGCGCGGCGGTGGGCGCAGTGGTGGGGGCGGTGGTGGACGTCGTGCCGCTGGGCGTGGGGGTCGGGCTGGGCCGCACCGTCGCCGGGTCGGGCCCGCACACCACGCGGTTCTGCGCGTTGTACGTGGTCGTCCAGCTCTCGCGCTGCTCCGCACCACCCCCCACGGGGGTCATGACGCGCGTGACCGTGACGTCGAAACCCGTGTTCGACGACTGCGGGGAGCAGTCCGAGCTCGTGTCGTAGATCGTGCGCGGGGTGCGGATGTTGCGGCGCGGGCTCTTCTCCGCGCGCACGTCCCAGCGCTTGGTGCCGTACATCGACACGGTGAGCTGGTTCCCGCTGATGCCGGCGGTGATGTAGACGCCGTGCCCGGAGTCGTTGCGGAAGCGGTTGTCGATGCTGCGCCAGTCGATCGTCGCCTCGCGCCCCTCGGGGTAGCGGGAGATGTAGAACGAGTGCGGCTTGTGCTCGATCTCGTCCAGGCCGGCGAAGAACACCGCGTTGAACAGCGTGGTGGACAGCTGGGAGACGCCGCCGCCGTAGCCCTCGACCAGGCGGCCGTTGGAGATGACGCCGGCGCGGTTGTAGCCGCGGGCGGGGGTGCGTTCGCCGACGGTGTCGTTCATGGAGAACTCCTCCCCCGGCCGCAGCAGGGTCCCGTCCACGGCGGCCGCGGCGATGCGGATGTTCTCGGTGCGGTCGCGGTCGGAGGTGAGGTTCGTGGTGAAGGTGGAGATCTGCTCGACGATCCCCAGGCCGGCCAGCTCCTCGGTGCCCAGCGCGGGCGGCGCGGGCACGAGCGTCACCTCGGCGCGACGGGTGGGCGGCGCGGGCGCGGCGGGGGTCGCCGTCGCCGACGGCGAACCCGACGGCGTCTGCGCCGGCGGTGCCGTGAGCGCCGCGACGACCGCCGCGGCCAGCGCGTCGGGCGGCACGTCGGCGCCCTCGACGGCCGGCACCACGCTCGGCACGGCGTCGGTGACCTCGATGCGGGCGTCCTGCGGCGCGGTCTCGAAGGCGGGGTCGGCGGCCAGGACGGCGGCCTCCAGCGCGGCGCCGTCGGCGACCAGCCCGGCCCGGCCGTCGACGGCGCGCACGGCCAGCGCGGGGGCGAAGGCGGGCGGGGCGAGGACGACCTCGCGCCCGCCGCCGGCGACGACGAGGTCCCCGGCGACGGCGGGGCGGGCGACCTGCTCCAGGGCGGTGGTGACGTCCTCGCCGTTCAGCGCGGGGCGCACGACGCGCGCGGCGACCTCGACGGGCTCGTCGGCGGGCCAGACGCCGGCGACGGCGTCCGCGGCGCGCTCGGCGTCCAGCGCCCGGCCGGGGGCGGGGTCGGTGGGGACGGGCTCGACGGCGGCGGGCGCGCCGTCCGCGCCGGGGCGCACCTCGAAGGTGACGGCACCCTCCACGGGGGGCTGCTCGACGGCCTCGGCGAGGGGTTGCAGACCGGTGCGCAGCGCGGCGCGGTCGACGTCGGTGACGGGCTGCTCCTCGCCGCCGCCGGCCAGGTGGTGCCACAGCTCGCGGGGGTCCCACGCGGGGCCGGTGAGGGCGCGGGCGGTGGCGGGCACGTCGACGGCGAGCCCGGCGGCGGCGGGGTCGACGGTGCCGTCGACGTCGCCGGTGGGGCTGGTCACGCGCACGGCGACGGGCCGGGCCGCCACCGCGGCGGCGGGGTCGGCGAGGGCCCGCTCGATCGCGGAGCGGTCCATGCCGCCGACGTCGGCGCCCAGGACCGTGGTGCCGCGCGGGGCCTGGCCGCCTGCGACGAGCGCGGCGGCGCTGTAGCCCCCGGCGAGGACGGCGGCGCCGGCACCGAGGCCGACGAGGAGACGGGTGCGCCCGCGGGGACTGCGCCTGCGGCGTCCCACCGCGTCCTGCTGCGCCGGCCGGTCCTGCCGATCGTGCACGTGCTCATCCCCCGCTCGCTGCGCGCGGCCTGCGCCGCGCAACCCCCCGGCCAGCCTAAGCAGCCCGCGGGAGTGGTCCGGCCACATCGGGCGGAGCCGCGGCGATCCACTCCGCATCCGATACGGAATGCATCGAGAGGGGCGTACGCTCCGCCCGTGACCACCGCCCCCGCGCACCCGCCGGCGCACCCCGCACGCCCCCGGGGCCCCCGCACCACCCGGCGCCGCGAGCAGACCCGCACCCGCCTGCTGGCCGCGGCCCTGGAGCTGCTCGCCGAGCAGGGCCTGGCCCGCAGCAGCGTCGAGGGCGTCTGCGAGCGCGCCGGCTTCACCCGCGGCGCCTTCTACTCCAACTTCGCCAGCATGGACGAGGTGGTCGCGGCCCTGTTCGCGCAGCAGGCCGGCCGCGTCCTGGGGCACGTCCGCGCGCGCCTGCCCCGCACCGGAGAGCCCACCGGCCTGCCCGACCTCGTCGCCCGCGTGCTGGACCTGCTCCCCGTGGACCGCCAGTGGCTCGCCGTGCGGGCGGAGTTCTCGGCGCAGGCGCTGCGCAACCCCGCCGCCGCGCAGGTGCTCACCACCGCGCGCGAGGAGCTGCTGACGCAGCTCGCACCGCTGCTGGCCGAGGGCCTCACCCGCGCCGGGCGCACCGCCACCGCCCCGGCGGCCGAGGTGGCCCGCGCCGTCCTCGCCGCGCACGAGGGCGCCACCGCTCCCGGCGCCGCGGCCGGTGGGCCCGGCCGCGGCTTCGAGGTGCGCCTGCTCACGGCCGTGCTGGAGGCGTTCTCCGCCCCCCTGCCCGCGGGTGCGCGGTGAGCGGCCGCCACGTGGAGCTGGCCGTGCGCGCCCGGGACCTGTCCCTGCGCAGCGGTGGCCGCGACGTCTTCACCGGCGTGGACGTGGACCTGCCCGTCGGCTCGATGCTCGTGGTGCGCGGCCGCACCGGCAGCGGCAAGACGTCGCTGCTGCTCACCCTCGCCGGGCGGATGCGCCCCACCCGCGGCTCCCTGCGCGTCCTGGGCCACGACCTGCCCGCGCGGGCCGGCGCCGTGCGCCGCCGCGTCGCCCTGGGCGAGGTGCGCGGCGTCAACGACCTCGACGACGCCCTCACCGTCGAGCAGCACGTCGCCGAGCGCCTCGTGCTGCACCAGCCGTGGTGGCGCCCGTGGACCGGGCGCGCGCAGGTCGACGACCTGCTGGACCGCGTCGAGCGCACCCTGGCCGGGACGGGCGGATCGGGCGGTGCCGTGCCGCCCCTGCACCGGCGTGAGTTCGTCAGCGACGTCGACCCGCTGGAGCGCACGGCGCTGGGCGTCGTGCTGGCCCTCGTGGGGCGCCCCGACGTGCTCGTCGTGGACGACGTGGACTCCCTGCGCCGCGTCGAGGACCGCCGCCGGGCGTGGCAGGCCCTGACCGTCCTGCGGCGCACCTCCACCGAACCCCTCACCGTCGTCGCCAGCTGCACCGACGACCCCGACCTGCCCCGAGGCGCCGACGCCGACACCCTCCTCCTCGACCTCCAGGACGCCTGATGCCCGCCCCGCGACGCGCACGCCCGCCCCGCTTCTCCCTGCCCGGCCTGGAGCTGGCCCGGTTCCGCCGCGCCGTCATCACCCGCCTGGCGCTGCTCACCGTCGTGCTGGTGCCGCTGGTGTACGGCGGGCTGTACCTGTCCGCCAACCACGACCCGGTCGGTGAGCTGGGGAACCTGCGGGCCGCGGTGGTCGACGCCGACGAGGCGGTGGGGGTCGCCGGCGCCGACGGCGCCGAACGCACCCTGGACGCGGGGGCCGACCTGGTGCGGACCCTCACCGGCCCCGGCGCGGACGCCGGCTTCACGTGGGAGGAGGCCACCGAGGCCCAGGCCGAGCGGGGTCTGCAGGACGGCACCTACGCCGCCGTCCTGCGGGTGCCGGAGGGCTTCTCCGCCGCGCTCGCCTCCGCCGGCGGCGACGACCCGCAGCAGGCGCGCCTCAGCGTGACCACCGACGACTCCGAGAACTACGTCATCGGCCAGGTCGCGAACACCGTGGCGACCTCGATCCGCACCCGGGTCGCCACCGGCGCCACGCAGGACCACCTGGAGAACGTCTACGTCGCGTTCCGCTCGATCCACGACTCCCTCGGCGAGGCCGCCGAGGGCGCCGAGCAGCTCGCCGCGGGTGCGCGCGAGGCCGGCGACGGGGCCGACCGGCTCGTCGTGGGGCTGGGGGACCTGAGCTCCGGTGCCGCCGAGCTGGTCGACGGCACCGGGGCGCTGCGCACGGGTGCGGGCGACCTCGCCGACGGCACCGCGGCCCTCGCCACCGGTGCCGGTGAGACCGCCTCGGGCGCCGGGGCGCTGAGCGTCGGGCTGGAGGAGCTGCGCACCGCCACCGCGGAGCTGCCCGCGCGGACCGGCCGGCTGGCCGACGGGGCGCAGGACGTCGCCGCCGGGGCCGCGCAGGTCGCCGGGGCCACCGCGCGGGCCGCCGAGGCCGCCGACGGCCTCGGTGAGCTGGGCTCCACCGCCGAGGAGGCGCTGCCCGCCCTCGACCGGCTCGTGGAGCGGGCCCGGGACCTGGCGGCGGCGAACCCGGGGGACGCCGAGCTGGCCGAGGCTGCGCGGCGCCTGCAGGAGCTGCGCGACGCCCTGGCCGCCACCGACCTGGCGGGCACCGCCCGGCGGGTCGAGGAGCAGGTCGACGCCCTCGCCGCCGGCGCGCAGCAGCTGTCGGCGGGGGCCGCGTCCGTCGCCGGCGGCGCCGCGGCGCTGGCCGGAGCCGCCCCCGCCCTGCAGCAGGGCGTCGCGGGCGCCGCCGACGGCGCCGCGGCGCTGGCCGGCGGGACCGGGCGGGTGGCCGCCGGTGCGCGCTCCGCAGCGGACGGCGTCGAGCAGCTCGCCGTCGGCGCGGCGCGGGTCGACGACGGCGCGGGCGCCCTGCTGAGCGGCGCGTCGCAGGCGCGCACGGGCGCCGGGGACCTGGCCGCCGGCACCGGGCAGCTGGCCGAGGGCGCGGGCACCCTGGCCGGGCAGCTGGCCGACGGGCGGGCGGGGGTCCCCGCCCACGACGAGGCGGACGCCGCCCAGCGCGCCGGCGTCGTCGCCGCCCCGGTCGAGGCCGAGCGGGTGCGCGCCCACGCGGTCGCCCACTACAGCGACGGGCTCGCGCCGCTGTTCGTGCCGGTCTCGCTGTGGGTGGGCGGCATGGTGACGTACATGGTGCTGCGGGCGGTGTCGGCCCGGGCGCTGGCCTCCACGGCCGGCTCGGTGCGCACCGCGGTGGCCGGGCTGCTGCCGGGTGCGGTGCTCGGCGTGCTGCAGGCGGTGGTGCTGGTGGCGGTGCTGCTGATCGCCGTCGGCGTCGAGTCCCCCTCGCCGCTGGCGACGGTGGTGTTCACGGCGCTGGTGGCGGTGTCCTTCACCGCTCTGCACCAGGCGCTGAACGCCCTGCTGGGCGGGGTGGGTCGCCTCGCGGCCCTCGTGCTGCTGGTCCTGCAGCTGACCGCCGCGGGCGGCACCTACCCGGTGGAGACCTCCCCGGCGTTCTTCCGCGCGATCCACCCGTACCTGCCGATGACCTACGCCACCGACGGGCTGCGCCACCTCGTCAGCGCCGGCCCGTCCGGCGCGGTGTGGCTGGACGTGGCGGCGCTGGCCGGTTTCGGGGCGCTGGGGCTGGCGCTCACGGCCCTGGCCTGCCACCGCCGGCGCACCTGGACGGTGGCCGAGCTGCACCCCAGCCTCAGCCTCTGACCCCCGCCCCGGCGCTCCCGAGGGCTGCCGCGAGGGCGCCGGTCAGGACGGCGGGAGCAGCCGCTCGGGGAAGCAGACGTTGGTGCGCTCGTCCGCGGGGGTGGAGGCGAAGACGCTGTCGCACCAGGTGCGCACGTCGTCCGCGTCGGCGAACGGCCCGGTGGCGAACGTCGTCCAGTAGGGGTTGCCGCGGGCGTCGACGGTGCCGGGGGCGAAGTCCGTGCTGGCCAGCACGAAGACGTCGCCCCCGGCGGTCCGGGAGGCGATCCGCCGGGTCTGCTCGAGGATGTCGGTGGCGTAGAAGGTGCTGCTGCCGTTGGCGGCGGTCTGCACCGGGTCGGTGGTGCCGACGCTCTTGGCGGCGAGCTGGGCGACCCACTGCCCCTGGGGCGGGTGCTCGGCCAGGCCCTGCCGGCGCAGCTCCCGCAGCGTCGCCAGGGCCCGCTCGTCGGCCGCGGCCCGCTCCCCCACGAGGGCGGCGCCGGAGCCTGCGGGGACCGTGGCGGTCGGGGTGGGGGTCCCGGGGCCCGCGCCCGGGGCGGAGACGCCCACGACGTCCGCGCCGAGGGCCGGCTGCCCGGTGCCGCCGAGGGTGCGCAGCGCCAGCAGCGCCACGAGGACGACCAGGACGACACCCAGGACGGCGCAGAGCCCCTGCAGGGCACGGGTGGTGAGCTGCGCGGCGGCGTGGTCCTGCCACGGTGCTCCCGACACGACGGCGTCCTCCCCGGCTGCTGCGCTCGATGCGCCTCCGGTCCGACGCACCCCGTCCGCGCCCGGTTCCCCGGGCGCTTCCCGCTCCCGCAGGATGCCGCGGGTGGGCCCGGGGCGCGCGCTGGAGCCCGTCGCGCGCCCCGGGCGGGGCGGGTGGCTGGAACGGGTGGTGCCGGCGGTGCCGCTGGTGCCGCTGGGACCTCGGGGGGAGCGGCCCGGGCGGCTCAGGAGCTGCTCAGAAGCCGGCGAAGACCTGCGTCCAGTAGGGCCCGGTGGCGCCGGGGGCCTCGGCGATCCCGACGAGCGTCAGGCGGCAGTCGAGGATGTTCGCGCGGTGCCCGGGGCTGGCCAGCCAGGCCTCGACGACGGAGGCCGCGTCGTAGCCGTGCGCGACGTTCTCGGCGGTGCGCCACGGCTGCACGCCGTGCGCGGCCAGGCGGACCCGGGGGGTGCTGCCGTCGGCGCCGACGTGGGTCATGCGGCCGGTGGCGGCCATCTCGGCGCTGTGGCCGGTGGCGGTGTCGGTCATGGCCTCGGCCACGGCCAGCGGAGCGCACCCGGCGTCGGCGCGGGCGGCGTTGGTGCGGTCCAGGACGAGCTGCACGCCCGGTTCGAGGGGGGCGGGGGCGGCGGGGAGGAGCTCGTGCGCGGAGGCGGGGGCGGCGCCGCACAGCGCCGCGGCGGTCAGCGCGGCGGCGGCGAGGGTGGCGGAGGTCAAGGTGGCGGGCAGGGTGGGGCGCTGGCGGCGGGGGGACGTCGTCATGACCTCGACCCAACCAGGTCACAGGATCTCCACGAGACGCCTGTGACCCAGGCCACAGCCGCTGGGTACCGATGTCACCTGCTGTCGACGCGGCCGACGTCCGCGGCAGCCACCGGTTCACCCGCGCGCCCCCGCGCACGGCCGTGCACGTGCACCCGCCCCCCGCCGGCGCGCTTGGCCGCGTACATGGCCGCGTCCGCCTCGTGCAGCAGCGCGGGCACCGCGGACGTCCCGTCACCGGTGCTCACGCCGATGCTCGCGCCGACCACGGCGTCCAGGGTCGCGCCCGTGACCTGCAGCCGGACCGGGGAGCGCAGCCGGTCCAGGACGCGCTCGCCGACGGCCACCAGGTCCGCCTCCCGCACCGGTCCGGGGCAGACGACCGCGAACTCGTCGCCGCCCAGGCGCGCGACCGTGTCGCCCGGGCGCACGCAGGTGAGCAGCAGGTGCGCGACCCGGCGCAGCAGCGCGTCACCGGCCTCGTGACCGGCGGTGTCGTTCACGGCCTTGAACCCGTCGAGGTCCAGGTAGAGCACGCCGAGGCCCCCGCCGACGCGGGCCGCGGAGGTGATGGCCCCCTCCAGCCGGTCCTGCAGCAGCGTCCGGTTCGGCAGGCCGGTCAAGGCGTCGTGCAGCGCCTGGTGGACGAGGCGCTCCTCGCCGGCCCGGCGTTCGGTGACGTCCTCGAGCAGGCACAGCAGCAGCGGCTCGCCGTCGCGCGGGCGCAGCAACGTCGCGGTCACCTCGCCGACGACCGCGCCGCCCTCGGCGTGGGTGAACGCCGCGTCCAGGGTCGTCTCGGGCACCGCGCCCGAGACCACCGCCGCGAGCGCGTCGCGGAACCGCCCGCCCCCGGCGGGCTCGACGAGGTCGGTCAGGGACAGGCCGAGCAGCGACTCCTGCGGGTGCCCCGAGAACCGGCGCACCGAGCGGTTGGTGCGCAGGACCCGGCCCGGCCCGCCGTCCTCGATCCCGGCGAGCACGATGCCCACGGGGTTGCGGTCGAACGCGGCGCGGAACAGCGCCTCGGACTCCTCCAGGCGCTGCTCGGCCGCCAGCTGGGCCGTGATGTCGGTGGCCAGGGTGGTGTAGCCCGTGACGCGGCCGTCGTCCGTCATGGCGGCGCAGGTCACGCTCACCGGCACCAGGCTGCCGTCGCGGCGGCGGTAGCGGGCACGGAAGGTCACCGGCCGCCCGCCGAGATCGCCCGTGAAGAAGTCCGCGGGGCCGCGCATCCGCAGCTGGTCCGCGACCTGCTGCAGGCTGGCCGAGTCGTACAGCTCCAGCACGCCGCGCCCCAGCACCTCCGGCTCCGTCCAGCCGAGGACGCGCTCGGCGCCCTCGTTGAACACGGTGATGGCGCCGTGCGGGTCGCAGGCCACGATCGCGTGCTCGGTCGCGGCGTCCAGGACGCTCGCGAACAGGTCGTGGGCGCGGGCCACCTCGTCGGTCGCCGCGCGCACCTCGGTGACGTCGCGCAGGGCCGCGACGGCCCCGCCGCTCCATGACGCCCCCGGGGCCACGGCCAGCGGGCGGGCGCTGACGCTGACGAGGCGACCGGCCGGGTGGGCCGGCGTCACCAGACGCCCCTCGACGCCGTCGACGGGCACCCCGCCCAGGGCCCGCACCACCGGCAGGTCCTCGCGCTCGACCCGCGTGCCGTCGGGGCGGAAGAAGCCGTACCCGGACTCCGGGGCGGCCATCCCGGGGATGCCCACGTCGCCGAACAGGGCAGCGGCCGCCGGGTTGCGCAGCACCGCGTCCCCGCGGGCGTCCAGCACGGTGACCGCGTCGCTGGTGGAGGCGAACACCGCCGCCAGCAGGTCGGCCTGCTCGCGCACGCGCCGCGCGCTGCGCTCGCTCTCGGCCCGGTAGAGGGCCAGGACGAGCGTGATCAGGGCCATCACCCCCAGGTAGACCTCGGCGGCCACCACCTGCAGGGGGGCCGGGAGAGCGGCCCACGGGTCGTACCCCGCCCGGACGGCGACGACCACGGCGGCGCAGACGACGACGAGGTGGACCGTCACGGCGCGCAGGCTCTCGCGCAGCGCGGCCCAGACGGCGACGGGGAGCAGGCAGGAGATGATCGCGAACCCGGGCACCACCCAGAACGCGAGCGCGTACGTCAGCGCGGAACTCAGCACGATGCCGCAGCGCTCGAGCGCCGAGGCGTGCCGGTGCTCGCCGGCGGGACCACCGCCGATCCGCAGGGCGGCGGCCAGGACGATGAAGGCGCTGACGGCACCGTGCAGCAGCCACTGCGCACCCGACACCGGGCTCAGCCGATCGGGCACGCCGGCGAAGGCGAGCAGGGCGACGGGCACGGAGACGGCCGCGCCGACCGCGGTGCCCACGGCGAGGACCAGAAGGTCGCGGGGGGCGTGCAGCTCCAGCCCCGCCGGCCGCAGCGCGCGGTACGCCCAGGCGCTGGCGAGCCCGTGCGCGGTGATGGCGGCGGCCAGCAGGGGAACGCCCGCCGGTGGTGCGCCGGTGACGAGCATCACGAGCGACGTGACGGCGACGAGCAGGCAGGCGTCGAGCGCCCGCGCGCGGCGCCCGGGCGATCCCGCCAACCAGAGCACGGCCACGGCGGGCACGGGCGACAGCACCGGCACCGTGCCGGCGAACTGGGCAGCGTGACCCGCGACGACGGCCACCGCCATGAGGCAGGCGAAGACGGCACGGCGCAGCCACGGGCGCCGCCCGAGGGCGGCGGGTTCCCCGACCAGCGGGGTGAGACGCTCCGCGGTGCGCAGGGCGACCACCTCCCGGCCGATGCCTCCTCGCGCGCGCCCGGGGTTGGACGCACCAGGATCCGGCATCGGCCGGGAGGCGGCCCACCTTGAGCGGGCCGGCCCCCTCAGCCCTTGGAGCTGAAGGCCGCGTCGAACGCCGCGGACGGCGGCTGGATCAGCTCACCGATCCGGCGCACGAACGCCAGCGCGTCCGGGGCGCCGCGGAGGCGGTCCACCCCGGCGTCCTCCCACTCCACGCTGGTGGGGCCCTCGTAGCCGATCTGGTTCAGCTGGCGGAAGATCGCCTCCCACGGCACGTCGCCGTGCCCGACGGAGACGAAGTCCCAGCCGCGACGGGAGTCCGCCCACGGCAGGTGGGAGCCCAGACGGCCCGCGCGGCCGTCGAGCTGCTTCTTGGAGTCCTTGCAGTGCACGTGGTAGATCCGGTCGGCGAAGTCGCGCAGGAACCCGACCGTGTCCAGGTCCTGCCACACGAAGTGGCTGGGGTCGAAGTTCAGCCCGAACGCCTCGCGGTGGCCGATGGCCTCCAGCGCCCGCTTCGTCGTCCAGTAGTCGTACGCGATCTCGGACGGGTGCACCTCGTGGGCGAACTTCACGCCCACCTCGTCGAAGACGTCGAGGATGGGGTTCCAGCGGTCGGCGAAGTCCTGGTAGCCGCGTTCCACCATCGACTCCGGGGTGGGCGGGAACATCGCCACCGTGTGCCAGATCGAGGAGCCGGTGAAGCCGGTGACGGTCTTCACGCCCAGCTTGGCGGCGGTGCGCGCGGTGTCCTTGACGTACTCCGCGGCGCGCTGCCGCACGCCCTCGGGGTCGCCGTCGCCCCACACCTGCTCGGACACGATGTCCCGGTGCCGCTCGTCGATGAGGTCGCACACCGCCTGGCCGGTCAGGTGGCACGAGATCGTCCACACCTTCAGGCCGTGCTTCTCCAGCGTGGCCTTCTTCTCGGCGATGTAGTCGTCGTCGCGGGCACCGCGGGCGGAGTCCAGGTGGTCGCCCCAGGTGGCGATCTCCAGCCCGTCGAAGCCCCACTCGGAGGCGAGCCGGCACACCTCCTCGAACGGCAGGTCGGCCCACTGGCCGGTGAACAGGGTCACGGGACGAGGCATCGTCGCTCTCCTCAGATCTCGGTGTAGGCGGACGAGTTCTCGGCGCTGCGCTGCACCGCTTCCAGCACCTTCTGCACCTGCAGGCCGTCGGCGAAGGACGGCGACGGGTCGCGGCCGTCGGCGATCGCGCCGAGGAACTCCTGCAGCTCGTGCACGAACGGGTGGTCGTAGCCCAGGCCGTGCCCGGCCGGCCACCAGTTCGACACGCCGGGGTGCTCCGGCTCGGTCGCCAGGATCCGGCGGAAGCCGTTCTCGGCGTCGGGCAGGTCGCCGTCGAAGAACCACAGCTCGTTCATCGACTCGAAGTCGAACGCGAGCGACCCGCGCGAGCCGTTGACCTCGATGCGCATGCCGTTCTTGCGGCCCAGCGCCATGCGGGTGGCCTCGAAGGTCATCAGCGCGCCGCCGTCGCCGCGGCCGAAGAACACCGCCGCGTCGTCCACGGTGACCTCGCCGCGCTCGGCGGAGGCCTCGGCGCCCAGGCCGGTGTTCCGGCCGGTGCGGGCCGCCTCCAGCGGGCGGGTCTTGACGAACGTCTCCAGCGTGCCGTTGACGCCCACCAGCCGTTGGCCGGTGATGAACTGCGCGGCGTCGACGATGTGCGAGCCGATGTCGCCCAGCGCACCGGCGCCGGAGCGGTCCTTCTGCAGCCGCCACGTCAGCGGGAACTCCGGGTCGACGATCCAGTCCTGCAGGTACAGGGCGCGCACCTGGCGCACCTCGCCGAGACGGCCCTGCGCGACCAGCTGCTGCGCCAGGCCGATGGCGGGCACCTTGCGGTAGTTGAAGGCCACCATGCTGCGCACGCCGCGCGCGGAGGCCGCCTCGGCGGCCGCGGTCATCCGCTCGGCCTCCTCCACGGTCTTGGCCAGGGGCTTCTCGCAGATGACGTGCTTGCCGGCCTCCAGGGCCGCGATGGCGATCTCGGCGTGGCTGTCGCCCGGGGTGAGGACGTCGACGACCTGGATGTCGTCGCGCTCCAGCAGCGGGCGCCAGTCGTCCACGCCCTCCTCCCAGCCGAACTGCCGGGCCGCCGCGGCGGCGCGGCCGGCGTCGCGCCCGGCCAGGGCCACCCGGCGGGTGCGGAAGCGCGGCTCACCGACGTGGTCGACGCTGCGCCAGGCGTGGGAGTGGACGGCGCCCATGAAGGAGTGGCCGACGACGGCCACCCCCAGCTCGGGCAGTTCGTTCGGTGTGGGCTCGGACACCTGGGACCTCCTCGTCGTCGCGGCGATCGTACTGATCCGGTTCAGCTCCCGGAACACCCCGCCCCCCTACCCCCCACCTCGCGGTGGTCGAGGACGTCGCCACTCCCTCGACCACCACGAGGCGGGGGGAGGGGGCGAGGGGGCGGGCGGGTCAGGCGGCGGGCCGGGCGGAGCCGGCGGGCACGCGCGCCGCCAGGGCGTCGCGCACCGACGTCCACGACCCCAGCACCGCCCGCACGTCCTCGCGGCGCTCCTGCGCCAGGGCGCGCTCGTGCGCCCGCTCCAGCACGTCGTCCACGCGCACCCGCGCGCCCGTGGTGGCCGAGGTCACCGCGGCCTCCACCATGACCAGGCTCATGACGTTCTCGTGGACCTCCCCCATCGGGACCTCCCCCGTGCGCAGGGCGCGCGCGAACGCCCGCAGCGAACCGGCGATCTCCCGGCCCGGGTCCTCGCCGGCGGCGGCCACGACCCCGTCGGCGGCCTCCAGGACGGGCGGCCCCTCGCCGTCCCACAGGGCCGAGCCGCCCGAGGCGGACAGCCGCCACGAGCCGTTCCACGACGTCTCCAGGCCCGGCGCGCACCAGCTGCCGGTGTAGGCGTAGCGCACACCACCGGTCATCTCGAAGACGGCGCTGGCCGCGGCGTCCCCGGCGTACCAGCTGCCCGGCGGGTTGAACTCCTCGCAGTAGACCGACACCGGCTCGGCGTCCAGCAGGAAGCGGGCGGTGTCGAAGGGGTGGATGGCCATGTCCAGCAGCAGCGGGTGGTCCATCTCCTCCCGGAAGCCGCCGAAGTGCGGCGCCTTGAAGAACTCGGTCGTCAGCACGCCCGGCTGCCCCAGCACCCGCGCCTGCTCCTTGAACGCGAACAGGTGGGCGTTGTAGCGGCGCGACTGGCTGACCACGAACAGCCGGCCGGTCACCTGCGCGGCGGCCGCCAGCGACAGCGCCTGCGCGACGTCCTCGGCGACGGGCTTCTCCCCCAGCACCGGCAGCCCGGCGAACAGCGCCGCCGTGGTCACCGGGTGGTGGGCCCGCGGCACCGTGACGTTGACGACGGCGTCCGCCCCGGTGGCCCGGGCCAGGTCGACGGCGTCGCGGCCCAGCGGCACGCCGGGCACCCCGGCCTCGGCGACGGCCGCGGCCGCCACGTCCCGGTCGAGGTCGACCACGCCGGCCAGCTCCACGTCGGGGTCGGCGAGGATCGTGCGCAACCACGCCCGCCCCATGCCGCCGGCGCCGACGAGGACGACGCGCAGCACCTCGCCCGCCCCGCTGCTCACTCGGACGCCTCCCCGGCGTCCGCGCGCAGCGCCCCCCGGTAGCCGTGGCCGTTGTAGAAGTCCTCGGTCTCGTAGCGCAGCAGCGTGGGCAGCGCCCGCTCCGGGCGCCGGGTGACGGCCCACTCGACCGCGTTGGAGATCACCTTGCGGACGCCCTCGTGGAAGTAGGTGGGGTACTCCTGGTCACCGGGACGGAAGTAGAAGATCTTGCCGTGCCCGCGCTTGAAGGTGCAGCCGGAGCGGAACACCTCTCCACCGGAGAAGGAGGAGATGAACACGAGCTCGTCGGGCGCGGGGATGTCGAAGAACTCCCCGTACATCTCGTCCTCGTCGATGATCATGGGGTGGGGGACGCCCTGCGCGATGGGGTGCGTGGGGTCGACCGTCCACACCAGCTCGCGGTCGTGCTCGGCGCGCCAGCGCAGCGTGCACGTGGTGCCCATGAGCCGGGTGAACACCTTCGACCAGTGCCCGGAGTGCAGGACGATCAGGCCCATGCCCTCCAGGACGTGGCGCTGCACCCGTTCGGCGACCTCGTCGGACACCTCGCCGTGGGCGGCGTGCCCCCACCAGGTGAGGACGTCGGTGCCGCGCAGGACCTCCTCGGTCAGGCCGTGCTCGGGTTCGTCCAGGGTGGCGGTGCGGACCACGGCGCTCTCGCCCAGGTTGGCCTCGATGCCCTGTGCGACGGCGCCGTGCATGCCGTCGGGGTAGCGCTTCGCGACCTCGGGTTCGAGCTGCTCGTGGCGGTTCTCGCCCCAGACGGTCACGCGGATCGGGTCGGTCACGGGTCCTCCTCGGGACTGTCGTGGTTCGGTTTCGTCCCTCAGGACTTGACGGCTCCGCCGGTCACCCCGGTCGCCACGTAGCGCTGGGCCACGAGCAGCAGGGCGATGGCGGGCAGCGACGACAGCACAGCCGTCGCCATGATCGGGGACCAGTCGTTCACGAAGCTGCCGACGTACGTGTACAGGCTCAGCGTGATCGGACGGACGTCCTCGGTGGTGGTGAGCGTGAGGGCGAACAGGAAGTCGCCCCACGCGAACAGGAACGTGAACAGGCCGGCGGTGATGAGGGCGTTGCGCGCCATGGGCAGCACCACGGACACGAAGGCCCGAACGTGCCCGGCACCGTCGACGTAGGCGGCCTCCACGATGGAGCGCGGGATCCCGCCCATGAAGGCGCGCATGACGAGGATGGAGAACGGCACACCCGCCGCGGAGTCGGCCAGGATCAGCCCGCCGATGGTGTTGAGCATGCCCAGGTCGCTGTACGCGCTGTACAGGGCGTTCGCGACGACGATGCCGGGGACCATCTGGGTGATGAGGATGCCGAACAGCACGGGCGTCGCCCAGCGCAGCTCGAACTGGGCCATCGCGTAGGCGGCGGGCGTGGCGATGAGCAGGCTGAACACCACGCTGCCCAGGCCGACCAGCAGGCTGGTGACGAGGTTGCCGCCCTGCTCGCGGATCGCGGTCGCGTAGCCGTCGAGGGTGAGGTCGAACGGCAGCCACGGGGTGGCCACCGCTCCCCCGGCCGGCTGCAGGGAGACGTTGAGCATCCAGTACAGCGGGAACAGCATGAAGGCGATGATGGCCACCCCGATGACGGTGTGACCGAGGCGGCGCGGCTGCCGGGCCCGGGCGCGCCGGCCCCCGGGCGCGGTGCTCGCCGCGGGTTTCGTCGTGGTGCTCACGGTTCTCCTCACTCGTCCACGGCGCGGCGGTTCATCCGCAGGTACACGACGGCGAAGGCCAGCGAGAGCAGGACGAGGATGTTGCCGAGGGCGGCACCCTGCCCGAAGTCGAACTGGCGGAACGACACGGCGTACGACAGCGTCGCGATGGTCTGGGTGGAGTTCGCGGGGCCGCCGTTGGTGAGCCCCAGGATCACGTCCAGGACCTTCAGGGTGTAGACGACCCCGAGCACCAGGACCACGGTGACGACGGGCCGCAGCATCGGCCAGGTGATGTGGCGGAACGCTCGCCACCCCGTGGCCCCGTCGAGGGCCCCCGCCTCGTACAGCTCGTCGGGGATCTCCTGCAGACCGCCGTACAGGATCGTCATGTTGAAGGGGATCCCCAGCCAGATGTTGACGCCGATGACCGCGACGAGCGCGAGCGTGGTGCTGGTCAGCCAGTCGGGGCGCGCCTCGACGAAGGGCAGGAGGGTCAGCAGCCGGTTCAGCACCCCGTTGTCGGTGTCCAGGATCCAGCGCCACACGGCGGTGGCGGCGATCATGGGGATCAGCCACGGCAGCAGCATCAGCGAGCGCAGGAACCCGGACAGCGGGAAGCGGCGGCGGAAGAAGACCGCGATGGCCAGCCCCAGGACGAACTGCCCCACGATGGAGCCCACCGTGAACAGGACGGTGTTCAGCAGCGCCCGGTCGAAGACGGCCGAGGACAGCACCGCGGTGTAGTTGTCCAGGCCCACCCACGGCGCCTCACCGGTGTAGAAGGTGGAGGTCGTGTAGGCCTGGAACCCCATGACGACGTTCTTGACGACGGGGTACCCGAAGAACAGCAGCAGGTAGGCGACCGCGGGGGCCAGGAAGGCGACCTCGACGAGCCGGGTGCGCACGTTCCGCCCGCCGCGCCGGGGCGCGGGGGCCGGGCCCCCCGGGGCCCTCGTGCGGCCGGGTGCCCGCTCCGCGGCGTGGACCTCAGCCATCCTGGGCCTGCCGCAGGGCGTCCGCCGGGGTCATCCCGCCCACGAGGGCGTTCTGGACCGCGGTGTAGATCTTCGTGGCGGCGTCGGGCCACTCCTCGCCCAGCTGCCCGGTGCGCGAGCGCAGGTCGGGGACCTGCTCGGCGAAGGAGGCCAGCGCCGGCACCTGGGCCACGGCCTCGTCGGTCAGCTCCGGCTTGGTCGGCACGGTGTTCGTCCCGACGGCCGCCGCGACCATGTTCTCGTCGGAGTTCAGGCACTGCACGAACTCCGCGGCCTTGGCCTGCTTCTCCTCGTCGCCCGTCCGCGGGACCGTCCACGTCTCCCCGCCGAACGGGGAGACCACCGGGGTGCCGGCGGTGGGCGCGGGGATCGGCACGATGCCGTACTCCAGGTCGGGGTTCTCGGCCAGCGAGCCGAAGTTCCACGGGCCGTTGACCATCATGGCGGCGTTGCCCGCCTTGAACTGGTCGGCCACGTCGGCCTGGCCCCAGGTGACGACCGACTTCGAAGCGGCCCCGGAGGAGACCAGGTCCACCCACAGCTGCAGCGCCTCCTCCGTCTCGGAGGTCGCGATGTCCCGTTCGTCGCCGCCGTTGGACCACATGAACGGCAGGAACTGCCAGGTCCCCTCGAAGCTGTTCATGGCGGAGAACGCGACGCCGTACTGGTCGCCCTGCGTGAGCGCCTGCGCGGTGGTCCGCAGCTCGTCCCAGGTGGTGGGCGGCTGCAGCCCGGCCTCCTCGAAGATCGCCTCGTTGTAGAACAGGGCGATCGTGTTGGTGACCGGCTGCAGGCCGTACAGCTCGCCCTCGTAGGTGGAGGCGTCGACGACGCCCTCGGCGTACCCCTCGGTGGTGACGCCGTAGTCGCCCAGCGGGGCGAGCGCGCCGGTGGCGGCGATCTGCTGCAGGTCGGGGTTGTCGAGCATGAGGACGTCGGGCAGCGTGCGCGAGGAGCTCTGCTGCAGCACCTTGGAGATGAGGGTCTCCCCCGGCACGGACTCGCGCTCGACCGTCACCCCCACCTCGGTGCCGCAGTCCTCCAGGAGGCCCTGCCACACCGTCTTGTTGGGGTCGTCGTTGTGGTAGTCCAGCACGCGCAGGGTGTTCGGGTCGCCGGAGGTGGTGCCACCCCCGCTGCCGCCGCCGCAGGCGCCCAGCGCCAGGGGCAGCAGCGCCAGGGCGGCGACGCCTGCGCGCACGGTTCCTCGTCGAGCCATGTCGTTCTCCTCGTCCTGCCCGCGGCTGTGCGGGCTGTCGGCGATCGGTCGTCGATGCGTATCGATGAACGTCGTGCTGCGGCCCCTGCTGGAACCGCGGTGGGTCAGCCGGCGCTGCGCACGGAGCGCCGGCGGGTGAGCTGCGCCGGCACCCGGCGCACCTCGCCGGGGGCCGACGGGTCCTCGAGCAGCGCGAACAGCCACTCCATGGCCTGCCGCGACACGTCCCGCGGCTGCGTGGACACCGCCGTCAGCGGCACGGACTGCGCCTCGGCCTCCGCGTCGGTGGCCAGCGCGACGAGGTCGACGTCGCGCCCCGGCACCAGCCCCCGGCGCACCAGGGCGTTGACGACCTCCTGCGTGCCCGTCGTCGTCAGCAGCCCCGGCGGTGCACCGGGCCCGGCCAGCAGGTCCGCCAGGCACCGTTCGGCGGCCTCCTGCCCGGCCGGGACCGCGCACCAGCGCAGCGCGACCCCGTGCTCGGCGGCCGCCGCCGCGGCGGCGGCCCGGAACCGCGGCACGTAGTTGATGCCGCGCTCCTCGACCTCGGGGCTCCAGCCCAGCACCGCCACCTCGCGCGCACCGGCGCCGGCCAGCTCCGCCACCAGCAGGCGTGCGGCGGTCTCGAAGTCGAAGTCGATGCAGTGCAGGTCCGCCGCGTCGTCCGGCACCCCGATGAACAGGGTCGGCCGCGCCATCGCCCGCGCCACCGCGGCCCGCTCGTCCTGCGCGCGGACCTCCATGACGACGACCGCGTCGCACAGCGCACCACCCGCGACCCGCTGCAGGGCACCGGGTCCCTCGTCGGCCGTGACGATGAGCAGGTCGTGGTCGTGGGCGCGGGCGGCCAGGGCGATCTCCTCGACGAACGCCATCAGCCCGTGCGCGCTCAGGGGGCTGCGGAACGGCACCACGGCCGCGACGACGTGGGTGCGCTGGCTGGCCAGCGCCCGCGCCCCCGCGTGCGGCTGGTACGTCAACTGCGCCATCGCGTCCTCGACGAGCCGGCGGGTCCTCTCCGAGATGGGGCGCTTGCCGCTCATCACGTAGGAGACGGTGCTCTGCGAGACGCCGGCGATGCGCGCCACGTCCTTGCTGGTCGGGACCCGAGCCACGTCGCCTCCTCCACGCTCGCCGTCGATGCGTATCGAGGAGGACCGTACCCGTCCCGGCGCCGGGCGGCAAGGACCCCTCCAGCCCGACCCCTCACGTGCCGATGCCCCTCCGGACGTCCCCGCCGACCAGGGAGCCCCCCGTGCCGAAGCACCACCGCACCGCGGCCCGCCCCGCGCGGCGCGCCACCGCGGTCGCCCTCGGCTGCGCGCTGGCCGCGCTGCCCTGCGCTCCCGCCACCGCGCTCCCGGCCGGCGGGAGCGTCCCCGTCGACCTGGTGCGGCACGTCGGCGACCGCCTCGTCGTGGAGACCGTCACCGCCCCCGACGCGGCGGCCGCCGAGCGCCTCGCCGAGCGCCTCACCGCGCTGGAGTCGGTGTCCTCGGCCGAACCCCGCACGACGTACCACCTGGCGCCGGTCGCCGCCGAGCGCCTGCAGGTGCGCGGGCTGCTCGCGACGGACCCGCTCCTGCGCCACGCCACCCACCTGTCCGAGGTCGGCGCCTTCTCGGCCTGGCCGACCACGACCGGTCGCGGAGTCACCGTCGCCGTCCTCGACAGCGGCGTCGACCCCGCCACCCCGGACCTGGCGGGACGCGTGCTGCCGGGCGCGAACTTCGCGGAGGGCACCGACATCGGCACCCACGGCACGCAGGTCGCCACCGTGGTCGCCGGCGCGCACGGCAACGGGGAGGGTGCCGCGGGCGTCGCGCCGGACGTCGAGGTCCTGCCGGTGCGCGTGTGCGCACCGGACGGCTGCCCCGGCAGCGCTGTCGCGCAGGGGATCGTGTGGGCCGCCGACCACGGCGCCGACGTCGTGAACCTCTCCCTGGGCGGGCCGCGCTACAGCGCGGTGACCGCGGACGCGGTGGACTACGCGCTGGGCAAGGGGGTGGTCGTCGTGGCGGCCGCGGGGAACACCGGCGACCGGGGGAACCCGGTGGAGTACCCGGCCTCCTACCCGGGCGTCGTCTCGGTGTCGGCCTCGGCCCGCGACGGCGGCGCCGCCGCGTGGGCGCAGCACAACCCGGCCGTGGACGTCAGCGCACCGGGCGAGGGGATCCCCGCGGGCGGCCCGGCCAGCCAGGGCTACGGGTACCACGCCGTGACGGGCACGTCGTTCTCCGCGCCGCAGGTGGCGGCGGCCGCCGCCCTGGTGCGCTCGGTGGACCCGGCGGCGACGCCGGCGCGGGTGGAGGAGCTGCTGCGCACCACCGCCGCACCGCGCCCGTCGTGGCCGGCGGGGTACGGCACGGGGGTGCTGGACGTGGCCGCCGCGGTCCGCGCCGCCGCGACCCCCGCGACCCCGCTCCCCACCACCCCGCTCGTGCCCCGCCGCGCCCGCGCCGTCCGCTCCTGACCCCGCCCCACCCCGCCCCACCCGGCGGTCGGGGGGCGGGGTGGGGCGGGTCGGGTCAGGAGGGGGTGGGCGCGGCGAACGGGGTGGAGTCCAGGGCCTCGACCAGCCCGCGCAGCGAGTCGTGCACCGCCTCCGCGCCGGCGTCGCGCAGCTCCTCCACGGAGTACCCGCCGGTGCGCACGGCCACGGCCGGCAGACCGGCCTTCGCGGCGGCCTCGACGTCCCACGTGGAGTCGCCCAGCACGACGCCGGAGGAACCCTCCACGCGCTGCAGCGCCACCTGGAACAGGTCCGGGGCGGGCTTGGTGGCCTCCGCGTCGTCCGAGGAGGTCCAGGCCTCGCACAGCTCGCGGGCGTCGAGCAGGTCGAGGAACGCGTCGACGTGCTTGCCCTTGCCGGAGGAGGCGAGCACGACCTTCCACCCCCGCCGGCCGAGCTCGGCGATCAGGTCGCGCGCGCCGTCGAAGGGCTGGACCTCGGGCAGGAGGCGGTCGAACTCCTCCACCCACGCCTCGCGGGCGTCGTCGCCGTGGGACCGCTCGAACCCGTCGCCGGCGACCGAGGCCACGAGCTGGTCACCGCCCATGCCGATGGCGCGGTGGATGCGCCAGATCGGGACGGTGAGGTCGTGGCGGCGGAACGCGCGGAACCAGGCGAGGGCGTGCTGGTAGTTGGTGTCGACGAGGGTGCCGTCGACGTCGAGCAGAGCGGTGTCGGCCATGCGGGTCCCCTACCCGCGCACGGGCCGGCTCACGCGGAGACGTCCACGCAGAACAGCCTGCGGGGGTCCTGCAGCATCGCCGGCGGCTGGACGTCGGAGCGCGTGACGCGCCCTCCCCAGCGCACCCGGCGGCGGTGCCGTGCGGTGACGCCCTTGCGCCCGTCGAACTCGTACCCGCCGAGGACCTCCCCCAGCAGCAGCGCCTCCTCGCGCTCGACGGGCAGCGCGACCTCGTCGCCGGGGGCGAGCTCGTGGACGAACGTGTCGAGCACGCGCAGGTCCTTGCCGGGCCGCTTGCCGGGGGCGACCTGCTTGAGCAGCTGGCGCAGCGTGGTGCCCTCCTCGGCCAGGCGGACGTCGACGTCGACGCCGGACTCGGTGCCCAGGCCGACGACGCCGTCGGTGAGGAACTCCGCGAGCGCCTCGGGGGACGAGGGGCGCACCACCCACACGAGCCGGCCGCCGGCGCGGGCGCGGGGTTCGAGGGAGGGCGGGTCGGGCCACACGTACGGCAGGTCGTCGGGTTCGCCGTCGCCGAACAGCGGCCGGTAGGTGGCGGGGTCCTTGCGCAGCAGGGCGGAGCGGTGGCTGAGGTGCAGGGCCTCGTCGCCCAGCCAGTACGGCATGAGCCCGTCGGCGGCGAGCTCGTCCTGGGTGCGGCCGACGACCTCGGGGGCGAACTCGGCGATGAGGCGGCGGGTGGAGTCGGCGCGGCCGGTGCGGGTCCACTCGTCGACGCAGGCCAGGCCGTAGGCGACGAGGGCGGGGGTGCAGCCGCGCCACATGCGCACCGCGGGGTGGTTCACCCAGCCGTAGTCGGGCAGTTCCAGCGCCCGCAGGACCTGCAGGGTCTCCACCCGCTGCTTGCCCAGCCGCGGTGCGTCGAGGACGGCCGCGGACCGGGCGAAGTCGGCGTAGGGGAGGAACGTCTGCACGCCCCCACCGTGGCGCGACCGCCCGTCCCCCGCCACCCCGCCGCCCTGCTCCCCGCCCCCTCGGCGATCGAGGGGGCGGGGTCAGCGGCCGGGGTCAGCAGCCGGGGTCAGCAGCCGGGGTCAGCAGCCGGGGTCAGTAGCCGGCGTCGACGTCCACGACGCCGACGAGCTCCTCCCCCGCGGCGAAGCGGCGCACGTTCTCCCCCACCCGGGCGGCCAGGCCGCCGGTCTGCAGCTGCGGCGGGTTCGCGACGTGCGGGGTGATCAGGGCCCGCGGCTCGCTCCACAGCGGGTGGTCGTCGGGCAGCGGCTCGGGGTCGGTGACGTCGAGGGCGGCGCCGGCGATCGCGCCGCGGGAGAGGGCGTCGGCGAGGGCGCCGGTGTCGACGAGGCTGCCGCGGGCGATGTTGACCAGCCAGCCCCGCGGGCCGAGCGCGGCGAGCTGCTCGGCGCCGACGAGGGCCTTCGTGCCGCTGGTGGCGGGGGCGGCGAGGACCACGTGGTCGGCGCGCCCCCACACCTCCTCCACGCGGTCGGCGGGCAGGGTCTCGGCCGCGCCGGGCACGTCGCGGCCGCGGCGCGTCACCGCGAGGACGGTGGCGCCCAGGGCGGTGAGAGCCGGGATCATCGCCCGGCCGATGCCGCCGGCACCGATGATCGCGACGGTGGAGCCGCGCAGCGTCGTCTGCGGGGCGGCGGACGCCTCGGCGTCCCAGGTGCGCGCGCGGGCGGAGAAGGCCAGCCCCCGCACGCCGGCGAGCAGGAGCGCGACGGCGTGCTCGGCGACGGCCTCGGAGTACGCGCCGGCGGCGGACGTCCACGTGCGGTCGCGGTCCACCCTCCCGGCGGAGAACCAGCTCTCGATGCCCGCGGAGGGCAGCTGCACCCACCGCACCGAGTCCGGCAGGTCCGGCAGCTCGCCGGGGCCTGCGGCCCAGACGACGGCGTCGGCGTCGTCGAGCGCGGTGACGCGGCCACCGGCGCGCCGCACGGCCTCCTCGAGGTCCTTCCGCTCTCCGGGGCCGACGTGGACGGCCGGGGTGTCGGGCATGGTGCGCTCCTGCTCTCGCGGTGGGTTCGTGCCGGCGTGACCACCCTAGGGACCGGCGGCGGGGGGTGCGGGGAGCACGCCCGGGAAAGCCCTGCGCGCGACGCTTTCCCGGGGCGAGCCGGGTTTCGACGATCTCGGGAGGCGGGAAGCTCCCGGCGGGGTTAGCTTCTCGGCGAACCGATTCCGGGACAACACTCGAGAAAGGCACGGACCGTGGGCATTTCGTTCCTCTCCGCCATCATCGTCGGCCTCGTCATCGGGGCCCTGGCACGCCTGGTGCTGCCCGGCAAGCAGAAGATCGGGATCATCATGACGATCCTGGTCGGCATCGTCGCGGCCCTCATCGGCCTGGCCATCGGCGCAGCGCTGAACCTGACGGACGACGGCTTCAGCTGGATCACCCTGGCCATCCAGGTGGTCCTCGCGGCCATCGGCGTCTCGATCCTCGCCGGCAGCAGCCGCCGCTCGGTGCGCCGCTGAGAGGTCGAGCGGTGCCCCTGAGCACCCGGCCGCACGCCGTCGTGTTCGACGTCAACGAGACGTTGTCGGACACGACGGCGTTGCGGCGCAGGCTGGACGGTCTCGGCGCCCCCGCCGAGGCCGTCCACTCGCGTTTCCTGCCCTCCGTGCTGCGGGACGGTTTCGCCCGCACGTTCGCCGGCGCGCCCGTGCCGTTCCGGCGCGTGGCCGAGGACGTCCTGCGCGCCGACCTGGGCGCCGCGGGCGTCCGCGAGCACCTGGACCGCGACCTCGACGAGGCGGTCGAGTTCGCCCTGGGGGCGTTCTCCGAGTTCACCGTGCACCCCGACGTGCCGCCGGGGGTCCGGCGCCTGAGCGGTGCGGGGCTGGCCCTGGTCGCGTTCACGAACGGTTCCGCCGTGCAGTGCGAGGGCCTTCTGGAGCGCGCCGGACTGCGCGGGGACTTCGCGCACGTCCTGTCGGTGGAGGACGCCGGGCCCTGGAAACCCCACCCGGACGCGTACGCGCACGCGCTGCGGACGTGCGGCCTGGTGGCGGCGGGGTCGCTGTTCACGGCCGTGCACCCGTGGGACCTGGACGGCGCGGCGCGCGCTGGGTTCCCGACGGCGTGGCTGGACCGCGACGGGCGGCCGTACCCGTCGGCCTCGCCGGCCCCGGACCTCGTCGCCCCGGGCGTGGACGCCCTGGCGGAGGTGCTCCTCGCCCTCCCCTGAGCCCCTCCCCTGAGCCCCTCCCGTGGGCTCCGGGGAGGGCGCGACGCTCTCGCCCCCCGGAAGGGGGCTGGTGGGACACGACCCCTTCGACTGCAGTGAGTCACCAGTGTTTTACGCAATGACACGATAGTGTCGGGTGATCACCGCGAGGAGGTCGAGTGTGAAGACGTCGGCGCACATCGGCGGCAGAGCCGGGCGCGGCACGGGCCGGTGGTCCCGGGAGCGGACCGTCGTCCTGCCGGAGGCCGGTCGCGTCGTGGCCGAGCTGCGCCGGGACGGCATCGCCACCACCAGCGTGGCCGCGCTCACCGGTGACAGCGGCGTGCTGGACGAGGTGGTCGACTGCGCACACGCGCTCGTGGAGCGACGGGCGCGGGACGTCTGCGCGCAGCGACGCCTGCTGCAGGCCGGCGGCGACCCCTGGGCCCGCCCGCCGGACGCGGACCGCGTGCCGCTCCTGGGCGACGACGCACCCGCCACCTCGTGCCGCCTGCTGCTCCTGCACCCGGTCCTGGGCGGCGTGGCCGAGGCGTACTGCGGCCGTGCGGTGCGGTCCGTGGAGCCGACCGGCTGGCTCGAGGTGGCCACCGGCAGCCCGGTACCGCCGCGGCGCTGGGAGCGGGCCCCGCGCGGCCGGCGGCCCGTGCTGGAGGTGTGGATCTCCCTGACGGCGGACGAGGACGGCGACGGGCCGCTGCACTACGTGCGCGGCACCCACCGCAGGCAGCGCGGCGAGGGTGCGGTGCCCCGGGCGTTCGAGGCGACCGGCGGCCCCGCGGGCACGGTCGTGTTCGCCGACCCCTGCGGGATGCACCGGCGCTCCCCCGCGGTGGAGCGGGACCGGGTGCTGCTGCACGGCGCGTTCAGCACCGTGCGCCGGCCACCGCGCCCGCCGCGGCACGCGGTGACCGGCGCACGGGTGCCCCGGGCGCGCCGGGCGCTGCACGACGCGTTCGCCCTCGCGGGCGCCTGAGCCCTCAGCCGCGCCCGAGCAGCTTGGCGATCAGGCGCCCGAACCAGCCCCCGCGCTCGGCGGGGACGGGCTCCGCGGCCCGGTCCGCGACCGGCTCGGCGGGGGCGGGCTCGGCGGGGGCGGGCTCGGCGGGAGCGGGCTCGGCGGGAGCGGGCGGCGCCGCGACCGGCTGGACGACCGGCTCCGCGACCGGCTCGCTGACGCGCGAGGGCGCGGACAGGGTGCCCTTCAGCTCGGCCTGCGGCGTGTAGCTCGCCTCACCGAGGATCGACGCGGCGAAGCGCAGCGCGGACGCCTGCACGGGTGCGACGGTCTGGGCACCGCGCGCGGGAGTGCCGGCGGGTTCCGCGGTCTCGTCGTGGGCCATGGTTCTCCCCGGTCCGGGCGGCTCCCGGGCGCGGGTCCGCTGTCCCTGGAGCCGTCGGCAGCCGGAGGCGCCACCTTGAGCGTCCCGGGACGCCGGTCCGGGGTGGTCCCTCGGTGGGCGCGGCACGGCCTGCGACCGTACGTTCTGGGTGTGAGTCGGAGCGTGACCGTGTTCGCCCCCTCCCCGACGCTGCGCGTCACGGTGGAACCGACGACGGGGGGCGAGGTGGAGATCCACCTGCACCCGGGTGGGCAGGGGGTCTGGGTCGCCCGGATGGCTGCGCACCTGGGGGCGCGGGTGCGCCTGTGCCTGCCGCTGGGCGGCGAGGCGGGGACCGCGCTGGCGGCGCTGCTGACCGACGAGGGCCTGCAGCCGCGCGCGGTGAGCACCGCGGGAACGAGCGCCACCGTGGTGCTGGACCACCGCGGCTACGAGGGCGAGCAGGACGCGGAGAAGGGCGGGCGGGTGGCCGCGTCGAGCTCCCGCCTGACCCGCCACGAGATCGACGACCTCTACACGGCGGCCATCACGTCGGCGCTGGACAGCGCGGTGCTGGTGCTCACCGGTCCCGAGCACGAGGCGGTGCTGCCCGCGGACGTGTTCGGCCGGCTGGCCGCCGACGCGCGGGGCCAGGGCACGAAGGTCGTGGCGGACCTGTCGGGAGCCGCGCTGGAGCACGCACTGCGGGGCGGGGTGGACCTGCTCAAGATCGCTCACGACGAGCTGCCCGGCGAGGACGGTGAGGCCGGGGCCGACGACGAGGCGGAGCTGCTGCGGCGCGCAGGACGGCTGCGGGAGCGGGGGGCGGGCACGGTGCTGGTGACGCGGGCCGCGCAACCGCCCCTGGTGCTCACGGAGTCGGGGGCGCACCGGCTGGAGGTGCCGAGCTTCACGGCGGTGCAGTTCCGCGGGGCGGGCGACTCGATGAGCGGGGCGGTGGCGGCGCGGCTGGCGCAGGGCGCCGACGTGCTGTCGGCGATCCGCACGGCGGCCGCGGCGGGTGCCGTGAACGTGACGCGGCGGGGGTACGGGACCGGGCACGCCGACGCGGTGGAGGCCGTGGCGCGCCGGGTGGAGGTCCACCGCGTCGACTGACGCCACCCCCCGCCTCCCCCTCGCGGTGGTCCTGCACGCTCGGGTGCTCAGCCCTGCAGGACGACCGAGGGCAGGGAGCGGGGCGCGTGGCGCTCCAGCCACGCCAGCAGCTCGGCGGCCGGCATGGGCCGGGCGTGGTGGTACCCCTGGGTCTCGTCCACCCCGAGCTCCCTCAGCCGGTGCAGGGTCGTGGCGTCCTCGACGCCCTCGGCGAGCAGCCGCATCCCCAGGCTGTGCGCCAGGTCTGCCGTGCCGGCCACGATGGCGGCAGAGCGCTCGTCGTGCGCGACCCGCGCGGTGAACGTGCGGTCCAGCTTCAGCTCCGCGGCGGGCAGGTCGCGCAGGTACGCCAGGCTGGAGTAGCCGGTGCCGTAGTCGTCGATGCTGACGCCGGCGCCGACGGCCAGCAGCTCGGCGACCGTGCGGCGGCTGCGCTCGGGGTCGCGCATGAGGGTCGTCTCGGTGATCTCCAGGAGCAGCGCGGCCGGGTCCAGCCCCGCCTCCGCGACGACGCGCTGCACGAAGCCCGCCAGGCCGGGGTCGAGCAGGGAGCCGGTCGCCAGGTTCACCGCGATGCGCAGCGGCCGGCCCGCCCGGTGCCAGCGCACCGCCTCGGCGACGGCCTGGCGCAGCACCGCCTCGGTCAGCGGGCCCGTGAGGCCGCGCTCCTCGGCGAGGTCGAGGAAGACCGCCGGGAGCAGCAGCCCGCGCCGGGGGTGCTGCCAGCGCACCAGCGCCTCCACGCCGACGACCCGGCCGGTGCGCACCTCCAGCTGCGGTTGGTAGTGGGCCACGAGCTGCCCGGCGGCGATGCCGGCGCGCAGCTCCTCCAGCAGGACCAGCCGCTCGCGCGAGGCGCGGTCCACGGCCTCGTCGTAGACGGCGACGCCGCCACCGGTGCGCTTGGCCACGTACATCGCCGTGTCCGCCTGCCGCAGCAGTTCGACGTCCCCGCCGGGCAGCGCGTCGCCGCCGGCGGCACCGGTGGACGCGGTGACACCGATGCTGGCGCCCAGGTGCACGGTCAGGCCCCCCAGCTCGAACGGCTCGGTGAGAGCGGTGAGGAACGCGTCGGCGGTGCGGCGGGCCCGCCCGGCGCCCGCGCCGGGCAGCAGGAGCGCGAACTCGTCCCCACCGAGGCGCGCCAGCAGCGCCCCGTCCGGGAGCCGGGCGGTCAGGCGCGCGGCCACGGCGCGCAGCAGGTCGTCGCCTCGGTGGTGGCCGAAGGTGTCGTTGACGTCCTTGAAGCGGTCCAGGTCCACCAGCAGGAGCCCGGCGCCCTGGCCGGTGGTCCTCTCGAGCCGCTGGAGCAGTCCCCGGCGGTTGGCCAGGCCGGTCAGCTCGTCGGTGACGGCCTCGCGGTGGCTGTCGAGCAGGCGCAGCAGCTCGGCGAACACCAGGACGACCTTCAGGGTGACACCGCCGACGGCCGCGAAGGCCAGCACCACCGCGGCCGTGGGCAGCTCGCGGTGCTGGTCCACGAGCAGCAGCGCCACGCTGCCGGGCAGGACGGCGAGCGGCGCCATCAGCACCGGCCAGCCGCGCAGGGACCGCCGTCGCGCCACGACCGGCGCCGGCTGCCGGGACGCGGCCACCAGCAGCGCTCCCGCCGCCAGCCGGGCCACGTCGACCGCGACGGACAGCCGGTGGGTGGCGCCCGCGGGGCTCGCCGCACCGGCCAGGCGCACCAGGTCGGTGACGTCGGCGAGGGTCAGGACGCTGAGGGCGGCGGCCACCAGCGCCAGGCGCCGGTCCACGCGGCGGCCCACCAGGGCGCACGCGGTGAGGGCCAGGACCGCGACGAGCACGTCCAGCGAGGGGCGCCCCACGGCGGCGGCGCTGGCGGCGGCCCCGGTCCCGGTCGCCCGCTGCAGCGGTTCCAGGAACAGGGCCGAGCAGACCGCGGCCAGCAGCACCACGCCCAGGGCGCCGTCCAGCCAGGGGTCGCGCAGCCGCCGGAAGTGGTCGCGCAGCAGCGCGACCTGCCCGGCGTAGAACGCGGCGTACCCGGCGAGGGTGACGAGCACCAGGGGGCCGTGCCGGTCGAGGGCGGCAGGGTCGACGACGGCGCTGCCGGTGGCGGTGTACAGCCTGAGCCGGGCCAGCACGAGCACGCCGGTGCCGACGGCGAAGGCCGCCCAGACGCGGCGGCCGCCGGGGCCGCGCACGGCGCGCGCCACCAGCGCGGCGACCACGGCGACCCACAGGGCGGCCTGCACTGCGCCGGCGGCCGCGGCACCGCCGGGCAGCAGCGCCAGGACCGCGGAGGCTGCGGTGGCGAGGGTGAACGCGGCGGCGAGCACGGCGCCCGTCCCGCGGCGCGGTGCGGCCCTCACGGGGTCCGCACCCGCAGCCGGCGCCGCCGGGAGCGCCCGCCGGCCACTCGCGTCGCGACGAGGGCCGCGGTGGCCGTGACGGCGGTGCTGCTCACCCCCGGGTCCTCGGCAGGGGGCGGCGTGCGCTGCAGGTCCGCGGGCCGCGCGGGGCGGTACGTCATCCGGTCGGCGCAACGCCGCGCGCGGGGCCCGGACGCACCGCGGCCCCCGATCCCTGGGAGGGATCGGGGGCCGCGGGTGGAGCAGTGGATCAGAGGCGGGTCACGCCGCTCGCCTGGGGGCCCTTGGCGCCCTGCGTCACGGTGTACTCCACGCGGTCGTTCTCCTCGAGGCTGCGGAAACCGCTGCCGTTGATCTCGCTGAAGTGCACGAACACGTCAGCGGAACCGTCCTCGGGGGCGATGAAGCCGTAGCCCTTCTCGCCGTTGAACCACTTCACAGTTCCCTGAGCCATGAGGCCTCCTCGGGTGTTGCGCTCCGGTGCGGAGCTCGTCGCAGAGGGGCTGACCAGGTGGAAAGCATGCGACCCTCGGTATCGATCCCCGGGGTGTTGTCAGCACATCGAGAACAGCGACTTCGACGACCGTAGCACGGCCCGAAGAAGCGTGCCACCGCTCAGCTGCGCAGCTGCTGCACCGCCGGGCAGGTGAAGTTGTTGCGCGCCGCGAGGCCCATCTCGTTCAGGTAGCTGATGATCGCCCGGTAGGAACCGATGAACGTCGTCTCGGTGTAGGGGATGCCGTGCTCGGCGCAGAAGTCGCGCACGAACGGCTGCGCCCGGCGCAGGTTGGGGCGCGGCATGCTCGGGAAGAGGTGGTGCTCCACCTGGAAGTTCAGCCCACCCATGATGAGGTCGACGAACCAGCCGCCGGAGATGTTGCGGGAGGTCAGGACCTGGCGGCGGATGTAGTCCACCTTCTTCTCGCGCGGGATGATCGGCATGCCCACGTGGTTGGGGGCGAACGCCCCGCCCATGCAGAAGCCGAACACGGCCATGTGCACGCCGAAGAACGCCAGCGCCTTCCACGGCCCCATCAGCAGCACGGCCGAGGACGCGTAGATCGCCCAGTGCGTCGCGATCAGCGAGGCGTCCACCCAGCGGCGCTTGGTGCGCTTGCCGGTCAGCAGCGAGCGGGTGCTCTCGATGTGCAGCACGAAACCCTCGAAGGCCAGCAGCGGCACGAAGAACACGCCCTGGTGGCGGGTGAACCAGCGCAGCAGCCCGCGCCGGCTGGCGGCGGCCTCCTCGTGGAAGGAGATGACACCCGACTCGATGTCGCCGTCGACGCCGCGCTGGTTGGGCGCCTGGTGGTGGCGGGTGTGCTTGCCCATCCACCAGCCGTAGCTCAGGCCCGCGACGAAGGCGGCGAAGACGTGCGAGGCCGTCTCGTTGTGGCGGTGCGTGGCGAAGATCTGCCGGTGCGCCGCGTCGTGGCCGAGGAAGGCGAACTGGGTGATGACCACCGCGAGAGCCGCAGCGGGCAGCAGGACCAGCCAGGAGTCGCGCAGCAGGACGGTGCCGGCGGCCACGGCGCCGAAGGCGACGGTGGTGGCCGCGATGCGCGTCCAGTACGTCCCGCGCCTTCGGCGCATCAACCCCGCTTCCTGCACCAGGGCGGTCAGCTTGCCGTACGGCGTCGCGCTGCGCCGGGCCGCGGGTCGGGCCCCTGGAGCCGCCGGGCCCTGGGGGGCCGGCGTCGTGGCGGGGGTGGCGGGGGTGTAAGCGGTCATCGACATCCTCTCGAGCGGGCGGGACAGCGTCCGTCGCCGCGCCTGCTGGCGTTCACGTCCAGTGTGCCCGTCACCGAGGGCGGAGGCACGGCGAGGAGCGCTGCGGTTCCACCGCTCCTGCTGGTGCCAACGCTGCGGCGGGGCCGCTCGTTCCCCCGCGGCCCCGCCGCGGGCTCACCGCGGGCCCAGCTGCAGCGCCACGAACGCGACGTCGTCGTCGGTGTCCCCCAGCCGGGCCAGCAGGTGCTCGCACAGGCCCTCGACGTCCTGCGGCGCCTCGGCGAAGGTGCGCGCCAGGCGCGCCAGGCCCGTGGTCAGCTCCTCGCCGCGGCGCTCGACGAGCCCGTCCGTGTAGGCCAGGACGGTGGAGCCCGGCACCAGCCGGCGCCGGGCGCCGGCGCGCGCGGTCGGCTGCACGCCCAGCATCAGGCCGTGCACGTCGTCGAGGGCGTCGACCCGGCCGTCCGGGGAGCGCACCATCAGCGGCGGGTGGCCCGCGGTGGCGTGCTCCAGCAGCCACGTCCCGTCCTCGGCGGGCGTGGCGCGGGCGTACGCCAGCGTCGCCATGGTCGTCATGCCCAGGCCGTCGAGCAGGCGGTCCACGCGGTCCAGCACCGTCTCCGGGGAGGGGCCGGTGGTGTCCCAGGCGCTGGCGCGCAGCAGGCCGCGCAGGTGGCCCATCGCCGCGGCGGCCATGACGTCGTGGCCGACGACGTCCCCCACGGCCAGGCCCACGGCCTCGCCGGGCAGGTCGATGAGCTCGTAGAAGTCGCCGCCGACGCGCGCACCGGACTCGCTGGCCCGGTAGCGGGCGGCCGCCCGCACCCCCGGGATCGCCGGCAGGTGCGGCAGGAGGCTGTTCTGCAGGGTGGCGGCGATGCGGTGCTGCTCGCCGTACAGGCGGGCGTTGTCGATGATGAGCCCGGCGCGGCGCCCCAGGTCGACGGCCACGTGCAGGTCGTCCTCGGTGTGCCGGGAGCGGCCCGGTCCGCGCACGAGGGCCAGCACGTCCTCGCTGCCCTGGCGGCCGGGCAGCGTCACCAGCAGCACCGACGCCGCACCCAGGGCGTCGCTGAGCTCCAGGACCGCGGCGTCGTTCACCCACGTCTCGCGCTCGCGGCGGCGCTCCTCGGCGTCGTAGTCGCTGATGCGCCGGGCGTGCTCCCCGCCGAGCAGGGTGGCCCGCACGGGGCCGGGCGCGAGGGCCGTCGCCCAGTGCTCGACGTAGCGGTGCAGGTCGCCGGCGCGGGCGGGGTCGCGGTGGCGGGCCGTGACGTCGGCGACCGAACCGTGCTCGTCGGTGGCGATCACCAGCGCCCAGTCCGCCAGGACGGGGACGGCGACGTCCAGCAGCCGCTGACGGCACTCGGCGACGTCCAGGGTGACGGCCAGCCGGCTGGTGGCCTCGGCGAGCAGCTCCAGGCGCCCCCGGGACTCCTCGGCGTCGCGGCGGGCGGCCTCGGCCTGCGCGCGGGCGGTGCGCTCGGCGGCCAGCGCCCGGTCGCGCTCGTCGTCGGCGGCGACGCGGGCGGTGACGTCGGTCTGGATGCCGACGTAGTGGGTGAGCTCGCCGTCGGGCCCGTGGACGGGGCTGAGCGTCAGCTGGTTCCAGAAGGCGGTGCCGTCCTTGCGGTGGTTCAGCAGGGTGACGGTGAGCTCCTCCCCCGCCGCGAGCGCGCGGCCCACGGCGGCCACGGCGGCCCGGTCGGTGCCCGGGCCCTGCAGGAACCGGCAGTTCCGGCCGACCGCCTCCTGCAGGGAGTAGCCGGTCATCGCGGTGAACGCCGGGTTGACCCACACCAGCGGCGCGTCCCCGGAGCGGGCGTCGGCCACGGTGAAGGACATCCCGGTCGCCAGCACCGCCCGGTCGCGGACCTGCGCCTGGGCCTGGGCCGCGTCGGCGGCGTCGCGGGCGGCCTCGCGGCGGCTCAGCGGCAGGAACGCCACGAGGGCGTGGTCGGCCAGGGCGGGAGCGCCGAGCATCGGCAGCGCCACGACCCACAGGGGCTCGCGCCGGCGGCCGAGCTCGCTGACGCGGGCGGCCGAGACGGCCTGCCCCGCCACGGGCAGCGAGCGGGCCACCCGGGACAGCGGGTGGCCGGTGCCGGACAACGCGGCGCCGTCGACGTCGCGCAGGTCGGCCACGTCGGACCAGCGGTCCAGCCCGACGGGCAGCTCCACACCGGGAGCGAGCTGCTCGGCGACGGGGTTGGCGTGCACGACGGTGCGGGTCGCGAGGTCGACCAGCAGCACGGCGGCGGAAGCACCGCCGGCGACGACGGACAGGTCGGCCGGGGACGTCCCGCCGACGAGGGCCACCGGGTCCCCGAGCGTCGCCGCGTCACCTCCGGCCCCCGGCCCCCCCACCCGCGTCACGGGGGCAGCCTAGGCGCGGACCGCCGGGGGCCGCGCCCGCGCGGTGGCGCACGGTGGCGCGGGGTGACGCGAGGTGCACGGTGCGGCGCGGAGCACGCCCTACGCTCGGCGGCATGGGGGTCGAGCGGGAGGTGGCGGGCACCGGACCGGGCGGCCGGGTCGCCGTGGTCGTGCCGTGCCTGGACGAGGAGGCGGCGGTCGGGGCGGTCGTGGACGGCCTGCGGGCGGCGCTGCCGCACGCCGTCGTGTACGTGTACGACAACGGCAGCAGCGACCGCACCGCCGAGGTCGCCGCCCGGCACGGCGCGGTGGTGCGCTTCGAACCGCGTCCCGGCAAGGGCAACGTGATCCGCCGCGCCTTCGCCGACGTCGAGGCCGACACGTACGTCCTCATCGACGGCGACGACACCTACGACGCCTCGGCCGCGGGCGACCTCGTGCGCCTGCTGGTCGCCGAGGGCCTGGACCACGTCGTCGGCTCCCGCCGCCCCGACAGCCTCACCGCGTACCGCCGCGGGCACGCCGCGGGCAACCGCGCCCTGAACTCGGTGGTCTCGCGGGTGTTCGGCACCCCCGTCACGGACATGCTCAGCGGGTACCGGGTGATGTCCCGGCGGTTCGTGAAGTCGTTCCCGGCGATCTCCCGGGGCTTCGAGGTGGAGACCGAGCTGACGGTGCACGCGGTGAACCTGCGCGTGCCGCAGCGGGAGGTGCCGGTGGGTTTCCGCGACCGCCCCGAGGGTTCGGCCAGCAAGCTGCGCACCTACCGCGACGGCCTGGCGATCCTGGGCTGGATCGCGCGCCTGGCGCACCTGGAGCGGCCCCTGCTGGTGCACTCGGTGCTGGGCGGCCTCGTCGCCGCGGTGTCGCTGGCGCTGGGCCTGCCGGTGGTGTGGGAGTTCGTGCGGACGGGTCTGGTGCCGAAGTTCCCCACGGCGATCCTGGCCTCCGCCCTCATGATGATCGCGGTGCTGGTCGCCGCGGTGGGCGTGATCCTCGACGCGGTGCACCGCGCCTCCGACGAGGCGTCCCGCCTGGCGTACCTGAGCCACCCGGCTCCACAGGAGCTGGACGTGCGCACCGGCCGCCAGCCGGCCGGGCCGCGCCGGTGAGGGCGGTCCTGCGGTTCGCCGCGAAGGCGCTCGTGGGCCTGGTGGTCGTGCAGGCGGTGTTCCTGGGGCTGCTGGTGGCGGCGCAGGCGGTGCCGAACGAGCCGATCGTGCGGCACCTGGCGCAGGCCGTCGGATCCGGTGACTACGGCGCCCCCTACGGCCCCGACGGCGTGGGCGGGCTGGCCGACCGGTTCACCGAGTGCGTCGTGCTGGGGTACGGGGTCAGTTCCGCCGACGACGCGCGCAGCACGTGGTTCCGCGCCACCGGCGGGCCCCGGCTGTCGTCCTGCGAGGACGGCGTGGCCGAGATCGAGGCGCTGGCCGCCGGGGAGTCGGTGGTCCCGCCGGCGACGTACTTCCGCTACTGGAACGGGTACTCGGTGCTGACGCGACCGGTGCTGGCGCTGACGGACGTGCCGGGGCTGCGGCTGGTGGTGACGGGGGTGTTCGCCCTGGCGGCGCTGGCGGCGTTCTGGGCGCTGGCGCGCAGCGCGGGGCGGGCTGCGGCGTTCGCGCTGCTGCTCCCGGTGGCGGCGGCCACGAACGCGCTGGCGATGCCGTCGGCGGCGTTCAGCCACGGCATCGCGCTGGCCGCGGTGGCGGCCGGGGTGGCGCTGACCGCGGTGGCCGCGCGCGGCGGCTGGCGCGGGGCCGCGCTGGGTGCGGCGGGCGCGGGCGCGCTGTTCTGCTACGTGGACCTGCTGACGGTGCCGCCGATGAGCTGGGCGGCGAGCGCGGGCGTGGCCGGGGCGGTCGCGCTGCGCCGGCGCGGCACGCTCGCGGCGCCGGTGCGCACCACCCTGGCCGCGGGGGTCGCGTGGCCGGTGGCGTTCGCGTTCACGTGGGTGTCGCGCTGGGCGATCGCGGCGGCGGTGCACGGCCCGGGCACCCTCACCAGCATCGGCGAGGTGAGCCGGTTCCGGCTGGACGGCGGGGACGTCTCGCAGGAGTTCGGCGCCGGCGTGGTGGCCAACTGGACGTGGTGGCTGGAGCACACCCCCACGGCGCTCCCGCTGCTCGCGCTGACGGCGCTCGCGGTGGTGGTGTGCGCGGTGCTGACCGCCCGTCGCCGGGGCGGGGCGGGCCTGCTGGCCACACTGGTGGCGGCGGCGCCGGCGCTGGTGGTGCCCGCCTGGTACTGCGCGCTGAGCAACCACTCGCAGATCCACGCGTTCTTCACGTACCGCAGCCTGGCGGCGGCGGTGGGGGTGGTGCTGCTGTCCGCGGTGGTCGCCGCGCACCGGGCGCCGACGCGCACCGCCCGCCACCCCGAGCCGGTCCCCGCCGCCTGACCCCTCCCCCTCCCGGTGGTCCCGCACGGTCGGGCTCCCGCGCGTGCACGACCACCGCGGGGCGGGGGTCAGCGGGCGAGGGCGATGGCGTGCTCGGTCCAGAAGACGCCGGCGGCCGGCCCACCGCCGCAGGGCCCGTCGGACTCCCCGACCCGCTTGACCCACAGGTTCGCGTCCTGCCGGCTGCCGTCGGCGACCGCACCGGGGGCGGCGCCGAGCTCGCGCCCGGCGGGGTTGCACCACTCCCCGTTGCTGCCGGCGCCGTTGCGGCTGGTGTCGACGACGTAGCGGGCCCCGCCCAGCTCCGCGGACAGCGCCTCGGCGTAGGCCCGCTCCTGGGCGGTGGTCAGGAAGTTGCTGACGTTGGTGGCGAACCCGCGGGCCTGCTCGACGCCCGCGGCGCGCAGCCGCCGCGCCACCAGGGGCACCTGGGAGCCGGTCCAGGCGGAGTTGCCGGCGTCGAGGTAGACGGCGGTGACGCCGGCGTCGCGCAGCTGCTGCACGGCGGTGCGCAGCAGCGCCAGGCGCTCGGCCTCGTCGGTGCACAGGCCGGCCTGGGCGACGGCGTCCGGCTCGACGACGACGGCGGTGCGGGTGCCCCGCAGGCCGGCGGCGACCTGCGCGCTCCACTCGGGGTACGTCGAGGCGGTCAGGCCGCCGGCGGAGTGGTTGCCGCAGTCGCGGCCGGGGATGGCGTAGGTGGTCACGACGCCGGTGCGCCCGGCGGCCTGGGCGCGCTGGGCGTAGGCGCGCACGGTGGCGGCGACGGTGGCGGTGCTGTTCCAGTCCCCCACCCACAGGGAGACCCCGCCGCGGGTGATGCGGTCCAGGGCGGCCGCGCCGGCGGGGTCGGTGGCGCGGCGGGCGTCGGCCTCGGCGGCGGAGGTGTAGCCGGGGTCGGCGTACGGGGCCGCGGTGGCGAAGGGGTTCGGCGCGGTCCAGGGCGAGGCGGTCGTCACGGAGGCGGGGTTCGAGGTCACGGTCGCAGTCGACGCCGGTTCCGTGGCGCTGGGCGTGGGTGCGGGCGAGGAGGTGGCTGTGGGTGCCGCTGCGGTGGTGGTGGTGGCCCGCTGCAGGTGGACGTTGCGGTCGCAGCCGCCCCCGCGGTGGTCGTTGAGGTAGCGCACGACGACGCGGTGGGCGCCGGCGGGGACGCCGGGGCCGAGGTCCAGCGCGTAGTCGCGGTACCCGGCGGTGAGGGCACCGGTGACGTCCAGGCGCCCGAGGACGGCGCCGTCGACGCTGACCTCGACCCGCGGCGCGGCGGACCCGCACAGGTCGGCGGCGGCGCGCAGCACGAGCCGCCCGGTGACGCCCGCACCGGTCGAGGCGGTGCTGGTGGCGCTGGTGGTGGCGGTGCCGTTGCTCCACACGTGCGCCCCGGCGCCGTCGACACGGCCGACGGAGCCGGAGGACAGCGTCCAGGGGGACGCCGCGCCGGCGGCAGGAGCGGCGACGGCGGTGAGGCCGCCGGTGACGGCGGCTGCGGCGAGGGTCGCGGCGACGGCGACCGGGAGGGGGAACGCTGCGGTCCTGCGGGGCTGGGGCACGGGGGGACTCCTGACGGGGCGGACGGGTCACCGTTCCCGGCGAGGACGTCGCCTCGCCGCGAGCGGCCCGGAGGCGGGCCGGCCGTCACCCGTCCGAGCTACGGCCGATCACCCTCGGTTCCAGGCAAATTACTCCAGGTCGATGGCGAGGGAAACCACCGCCGTCTCACAGGGTTCCCTTGTGAGCGCCGTGTTTCGTGGTTCCAGCGACGGCCCCCGACCGGGGGCCGCACGACCCTCTGGACGGAACCCTTGCCGAAGAACCAGGGCGCCGCCGTCGAGTACGACTACGCCTCACACGCGCGACTCGCCGGCCCGCTGCGCGAACCACCCCCCGGCCCCTACACGGTCCAGTACCAGCGCATCCTGCGGCGCGACGGGCGACGCCTGCCCGCCGCGGTGCTGCTCACGCTGGCCCTGGTGTTCCAGGTGACCTTCTTCGCGTGGATGCTCCTGCCGTCGCACTGGCCGACCGACACCGGTTCCTGGCTGTACTGGCTGGGGATGGCCCTGGTGGTCTCCGTGGGCCTGGTCGAACTGATGCGCCTCGTCAACGTGGTCATGCTGGTCCGCACCACCGCAGCCCTCACCGACCCCGTCCCGGTCCACCCCGAACCCGGCCGCCGCGTCGCGTTCCTCACCACCATCGTGCCGGGCAAGGAACCCGTCGAGATGGCCGAGGAGACGCTGCTCGCCGCCCAGCGCATCCGCTACGACGGCCCGATGGACGTCTGGCTGCTCGACGAGGGGAACGACCCCGAGGTCCGGGCCATGTGCGAGCGCATCGGCGTGAAGCACTTCTCCCGCCACGGCGTCCCCGAGTGGAACCAGGAGACCGGCCGGCACCGCCGCAAGACCAAGCACGGCAACTACAACGCCTGGTTCGACGCGCACGGGCACGACTACGAGTTCTGGCTCTCGGTCGACACCGACCACGTCCCGCGACCGGACTTCGCCGAGCGCCTCCTGGGCTACTTCCGCGACCCGGACGTGGCGTTCGTCGTCGGCCCGCAGGTCTACGGGCAGAACTACGACAACTTCGTCACCAAGGCCAGCGAGTCCCAGCAGTACCTGTTCCACGGGGTGCTGCAGCGCTCCGCGAACCGGTGGGGCGTGCCGATGTTCGTCGGCACCAACAACGCGGTGCGCCTGTCGGCGCTGCGCGAGATCGGCGGCCTCGCCGACTCCATCACCGAGGACGCCGCGACCTCCCTGGTGTGGCACACCAGCCGCAACCGGCGCACCGGCCGGCGCTGGAAGTCCGTCTACACCCCCGACGTGCTGTCGGCCGGCGAGGGCCCGGCGAACTGGTCGGACTACTTCACCCAGCAGAACCGCTGGGCGCGCGGCACCGACGAGGTGATGGTCCGCACGTACTGGAAGTTCGCCCTGGGGCTCGGCTGGAAGCGCGCGCTGCACTACTTCCTGCTCATGTCGTACTACCCCAGCGCGGCGATCACCTGGGTCCTGGGCGTCCTCAGCCTCTGCGCCTACCTGGTCACCGGGGCCAGCGGCGTGCAGGTCGCGGCGAGCACCTGGCTGGTGCTGTACGCCAACGCCGCCGTCATGCAGGCCGGCCTGTACTTCTGGAACCGCCGCTACAACGTCAGCCCGCACGAGGAGGAGGCCAGCACCGGCGCCCTGGGGATGCTGGTGTCGATCTTCTGCGCCCCGATGTACGTCGTGGCGCTCGTCGACGCGATCCGCAACCGCACCGTCCCGTTCGAGGTGACCCCGAAGGGCTCGGAGTCCCTGGGCGACCGCTGGGTGGTGTTCCGCCAGCACATCGCGTGGGGCCTGCTGCTGGTGGGCTGCCTCATCGCCTCCTTCCCCCTGCACCACGACTACCCGGCCCTGCGGCTGTGGACGCTGCTGGACGTGGCGGTGTGCTTCGCGCCGATCGTGATGTGGAGGGTCAGCACCTGGTCGCGCCGCCGCAGCGCCGCGCGTCCCGGCACCCGCGTGGCTCTGCCCACCCAGCAGCGCGCCGTGCCGGCGCGGCAGTCCCCGGCGGCAGCGCACCGGGTCGTCGTCCTGCCGGACACCCGCGCCGCGGAGCGCGTGGAGGTGACGCGGTGAACCGCACCACGTTCCTGAAGCTGCGCAACGCCCTGCTGATCGGCGCCACCGGAGCGGTGCTCCTGGCCGTGGACGCGTACGGGGTGACCACGTGGCTGCACGCCTCTTGAGGCGGCAGGTGCTCCTGGCGATGGCCGTGGGGGCGCTGGCGGCCTGCTCCGGCACGTCCGGCAGCTCCTCGCACGCGAGCACCGCCACCGCCACCGCCACCGTGAACCCGCTGGCCGGGACGGAGTTCTACGTCCTGCCGGACTCCCCCGCGGCGGTGCAGGTGGCCCAGTGGGCGGCGGCGGGGGACGCCGCCGGCGCCGAGCAGCTGTCCGTGGTGGCCGAGGCCCCGGTGGCGACCTGGTTCTCCGGCCAGCAGACCGATCCGGCGGCCAGCGCGCAGGAGCTGACGACGGCGGCGCAGGCCGCCGGGCGGGTCCCGGTGATCGTCGCCTACAACGTCCCCGGCCGCGACGCCGACCACTACTCCTCCGGCGGGGCCGCCGACGCCGACGCCTACGCGGCGTGGGTCGCCGAGGTCGCCGCCGGCATCGGCGACCGGCCCGCGGTGGTGATCGTGGAGCCGGACGCCGTCGCCCACGTGGTCTCCGGCTCCGCGACCGACGTCGACGCGGCGGACCGCTACGCCGCGCTCGCCTCGGCGGTCGGGACGTTCGCGGCGCTGCCGTCCACGACCGTGTACCTGGACGCCGGGAACTCCGACTGGGTGAGCGACCTGGA
Source organism: Kineococcus esterisolvens (assembly GCF_050871405.1). Taxonomy (NCBI): domain Bacteria; kingdom Bacillati; phylum Actinomycetota; class Actinomycetes; order Kineosporiales; family Kineosporiaceae; genus Kineococcus; species Kineococcus esterisolvens. Next base: position 4,894 of record NZ_JBJLRI010000012.1, on the reverse strand, counting down.
CGCCCTGTCCGACGCCCTGTGGGCGTCCGGCATCGACGACGCCGACGGGTTCGCCCTGAACGTGTCGAACTTCCAGACCACCGAGGACTCCCTGGCCTACGGCGAGGAGCTGTCCGCGTACCTGGACGGGGCGCACTTCGTCGTCGACACCAGCCGCAACGGTGCCGGGGCGACGTCCCGGGAGGACGACCCCGAGGCCTGGTGCAACCCGCCCACGGCGCGCATCGGGGTCACCCCCACCACGGCGACCGGCAGCGACCTGGCCGACGCCTACCTGTGGGTGAAGGAACCCGGGACGTCCGACGGCGACTGCCGCGACGGCGCCCCGGCCGCCGGCACCTGGTGGCCCGAGTACGCCCTCGTGCTCACCTCCGGCACCTGACCACACCGAACCGAACCGAACCGAACCACACCCTCGAGGAGCACCAACCGTGTCCACCACCCCGCGCAGCGTCCTGGCCGTCGGCTCCCACCCCGACGACATCGAACTCGGCTGCGGCGGCACCCTCGCCCGCCACGCCGCTTCCGGCGACCGCGTCACCATGCTCGTCGTCACCCACGGCCAGTCCGGTCCCGGCGACGTGCTGGGCCGGATCGCCGAGCAGGAGGACGCCGCCGCCACCCTCGGCGCGGACCTGCTGTGGGGCGGTCTGCGCGACGGCGAGGTGTCCAACCACGAACTGGAACTGGTGCACCTCATCGAGTCGGCCATCCGCAGCGTGGCCGCCGACGTCGTCTACACGCACGGCGCGGACGACACCCACCAGGACCACCGGGCCGTCGCCCTGGCCACGCTCGGCGCGGCCCGGCACTGCCGGCAGGTCCTCACCTACGAGTCGCCCAGCAGCTTCGGCTTCCGCCCGCACCTGTTCGTGGACATCACCTCGGCGCTGGACAAGAAGACCGCCGCGCTGGGGTGCCACCGCAGCCAGGTCGCCGACTCGCGGATGGTGGACCTGGACGTCGTGCGCAACCAGGCCGGCTACCGCGGTTTCCAGTCCCGCGTCGGGTGCGCCGAGGGCTTCGTGCCGCACCGCCTGGTGCTGGAGGTCTGACCCCGGTGTCGGGCGGGGTGCCCGGCCGTGCGGTCAGCGCACCCCGCTCATCAGCCGCCGCACCAGGGGGCTGACGAGCAGCAGCACCGCACCGATCGCGATGGCGGTGCCGCCGAGGAACCCGAAGTAGGTGCGCTCGGTCTCCGGCGAGTAGTACGCGGCCAGCGTCCCGGCCAGGGCGGTGCCCAGCGCGATGGACAGGTAGAACAGCGCGACGAGCTGCGTGCGGTACACCCCGGGTGCGAGCTTCGTGGTGACGGACAGCCCGACCGGGGACAGGAACAGCTCCGCCAGGGTGAAGACGAGCAGGATGCCGACGAGTCCCAGCAGCGGGGCGCTGCCCGGGCCACCGCCGGCCATCGGGATGAACAGCAGGAACGCCACCCCCATGAGGGCGGTGCCGACGGCGAACTTCACCGGGGTGGACGGCTGGCGGTTGCCGAGCTTCGTCCAGACGGCGGCGAACACGGGCGCCAGGGCGATGATGAAGACCGGGTTGATGGACTGCACCCACGCCACGGGCATCTCCCAGCCGGCGATGGTGCGGTCCAGGCGCTGGTCGGAGTAGACGGTGACCACGGTGAACTGCTGCTGGAACAGTGCCCAGAACATGACGCTGGCCAGGAACAGGGGGATGAACGCCAGCACGCGGCGCCGCTCGGTGGTGTCGACGCGCCGGCTGCCGAGCACCATCGCGAAGTAGAACACCGACGCCACGACGACGAGCCCGACGACGATCGTGTCGAGGCGGTCGGCGGTCACCACGCCGACCAGGCACAGCAGCACGACCACGGCGAGCGCAGCGGCGGTCAGCAGCGCGACGCGCCTGCGGCGGTCGGCGGGCAGCGGGTCGGGGACCCGGCGGGCCTGCTCGGGCAGGCGGCGGCGGCCGAGGGAGTACTGCACGAGGCCGGCGGCCATGCCGACCGCGGCGAGGCCGAAGCCGTAGTGGAAACCAGCGTTGTCGCGCAGCAGGCCGGTCAGCAGCGGGCCGACGAGGGCGCCGAGGTTGATGCCCAGGTAGAAGAGGGAGAACCCGGCGTCGCGCCGCTCGTCGCCCTCGGCGTAGAGGGTGCCGACGATGGTGGTGGCGGTGGCCTTGACGCCGCCGCTGCCGAAGGCGATGAGCACCAGGCCCACGCCGACACCGAGGAGGCCGGGCAGGAGGGCCAGCGCGACGTGACCGGCGAGGACGACGACGCCGCTGACGAACAGGACGCGCTCGGGGCCGGCGAGGCGGTCGGCGAGCCACGCGGCGGCGATGGTGGAGAGGTAGACCGTCCCGCCGTAGGCGCCGACGATGCTCGTGGCGGTGGTCTGGTCGAGGCCGAGACCGCCCTCGGCGGCGGAGTAGTACAGGTAGATCAGCAGGATGCCCTGCATCCCGTAGAAGGAGAAGCGCTCCCACATCTCCACGCCGAAGAGGTTGGCGAGGGCGCGCGGCTGGCCGAGGAAACCGTGGTCGGAGCTTCGTTGCTGGAGGACCTCGCTCATGGCCGATCACGATCCTCCCCCTGCGGTCGCCACGCACACCGGAGCGCCGGCCGGTCCCCCGGTCAGGGGGCGTCGACGACGGGGACCCCTGCCGCCCGGAGGTGCTGCAGGACGGGGTGGTCGTGCGGCGCGTCGGTGACGACGCCGCTGACGGCGGCGAGGGGCAGCACCGCGAAGGGTGAGGCGGCGCCGACCTTCTCGCTGCTGGCCAGGACGTGGGTCTCGGCGGCGCGGGCGGCCAGCGCCCGCTTCACGGCCGCCTCGTCGGGGTCGCCGGTCGTCAGCCCGGCGCGGTGGTGCACACCGGTGACGCCCAGCAGGAACAGGTCGGCCGTGACGGTGGAGGCCGCTTCGACGGTGGCCGCCCCGCAGGTCACGGCGGAGTGCTTGAACAGCCGGCCGCCGAGCACGTAGACGTCGACGCCGGGGTGCTCGAGGAGCGCGGCGGCGACGGTGGGGCTGTGGGTCACGACGGTGGCGCGCAGGTCGGCGGGCAGGGCGCGGGTGACGGCCAGGGCGGTGGTGCCGCCGTCCAGGAGCACGGTGCTGCCGGGCCGGACCAGCCGGGCGGCGGCGGCGGCGACGCGGCGCTTGCTCTCCGTGGCGATCCCCGCGCGCCGGGCGTGGTCCGCCACGGCCGGGCTCGCCGGCAGCGCGCCGCCGTAGACGCGCTGGCACAGGCCCGCGGCGGCGAGCTCGCGCAGGTCGCGGCGGACGCTGTCCTCGGTGACGCCCAGGTCGGCGGCCACGTCCTTGGCGACGAGCTTGCCGTCGCGCGCCAGCCGGGCCACGAGCAGTTCCCGGCGCTCACCCACCAGCATGCGCACTCCTCCGCATTCCCGCACGATCCTGCGCGTTTCAGCGTAACGTTCCCCGCATGCCACCCCACTCCCCCTCCGGCCGGCCGGGCGCCGACGTGCCCGACGCGCGGGGCCGCACCGGACTGCACCTGACCGGCCGGGACCTGACCGGCAACCCGGACGTCGTCGTGCGCGACGTGGAACTGATCGCCTCCGCCTGGCACGTCCTGCGCCGCACCACGTTCGACCACCGGCAGCGCGACGGCCGGTGGACCCGGCAGCAGCGCGAGACGTACGACCGGGGCGACGGGGCCACGGTGCTGCTGCACGACACCGCCAGGGGCACCGTCCTGCTGACCCGGCAGTTCCGCTTCCCCGCGTACGTCAACGGCCACCCGGACGGGATGCTCCTGGAGACGGCGGCGGGCCTGCTCGACGGGGACGACCCGGCCGGCGCCGTCCGCCGGGAGGCCGCCGAGGAGCTGGGGGTCCAGGTCGGCGAGCTCGAGCACGTCTTCGCCCTCTGGACCAGCCCGGGCTCGGTCACCGAGCGCCTGCACTGCTACGCGGCCCCCTACACCCCGGCCGACCGCACCGGCCCCGGCGGCGGCGTCGCGGACGAGGGCGAGGACATCGAGGTCGTGGAACTGCCCTTCACCGCAGCGCTCGAGATGGCGGGCAGCGGCGGCATCGCCGACGCCAAGACGGTCCTGCTCCTGCAGTGGGCCGCGCTGCGCGGCCCGTTCCGCGACGCCCCGCGTCCCGCCTGAGCGCGGCGCGGGGCGCCGCCGGTCAGCGGGCGGTGCGCGGCCCGTCGCCGGCGCGCTTGGCGCGGTACATCGCCTCGTCGGCGGCGCGCAGCAGGCCGGTGGTGTCGGTGGCGTCCCGGGGCGCGCGGGCGATGCCGACGCTGGCGCCGGTGCGCACGGTGCGGCCCTCGATCACGTACGGCTCCCCCAGCCGCGCGTGGACGGCGCGGGCGAGGTCGGCGGCGAGGTCGGCGGCGGGGCCGGCCAGGGCGACGGCGAGCTCGTCGCCGCCCAGGCGCGCCCCCGTCGCCCCCGCCGGCAGGAGCTCCCGCAGCCTGACGGCGACCTGCTGGAGCAGGACGTCGCCGCTGTGGTGGCCGAGGGTGTCGTTGACGCGCTTGAAGCCGTCGAGGTCGATGAGCAGCAGCGCCACCCCGCCGTCCCCCGTGACGGGGTCGAGGGCGTCGCCGAGCGCGCCCAGCAGGGCGGCCCGGTTGGGCAGGCCGGTGAGCTGGTCGTGGAACGCGCGGTGCTCCAGCTGGCGCAGGTGGGCCTGCTCCAGCTCCCGCAGGCGCGCGTTGTCGACGACCACGGCACCCTGCAGGGCGAGGCGCCGGGCCAGGACGCGGTCGGCCGGGGTCCAGGTGCGGCTGCGGGTGACGTCGCCGCAGACGGCCGTGCCGACCAGGCCCTCGGCGCTCATCAGCGGCAGCGAGACGTAGGAGCGCAGACCGAGGGTCTGCACGAACCCCCCGGGGCGCACGGCGGTGGCCCCGACGTCGTCGACGACGTCGGG
>NZ_JBJLRI010000129.1:0-5488 GCF_050871405.1 Kineococcus esterisolvens | reverse complement strand
CGGAGGCGCACCGCTGGTGTGGGACTAGGTCGCCGGGGCGCCGGGCTTCCCCCCGGGCTCGCCCGCACCGACGGGGAGCGGCGAGCCGGGCGCCGCGGCCCGCTCGCGGGTGCGCCAGCTCCTGCTGGCGCACCGGGAGCTGCACCGCTCGCGCGCGCGGCGGGTGGCGCTGGCCGTGCCCCGCGGCGCGGACCGCCACCCGGGCTCCGGCTGGGCCGCCGAGCCGCTGCTGGGCGGGGCGCTGGACCTGGGGCCCGGCGTGGTCGTGGCCCACGACGGGGTCGAGCGCACCCTGCCGGTGCCGGCGGCCTCGGCGCGCGCCACCGGGGCGGCGCCGGCGCTCACCGCGCAGCAGCGCGAGCATCTGGAGGCGATGGGAGCGCTGGCCGTGCAGCGGCTGCAGCGCGACGCGGGGGCCCGCGGCGACGGGGTCCTGCGGCCCGTGGGGGGCTGCGACGTGCCGACGCTGCTGGCGGCGGCGAGCCTGCGCGAGCACCTGGTGGCCGGGTCCGTGATGCGCGCGGTCGCGGTGCCCGACCGCACCCGCGGCTGGTTCGACCTGGCTCGCGTCGACCCGGCGTTCGTGGTGGCCGCGTGGGCGGTGACCGACCCGGCCGACCGGGGCCTGCGCCGCCCGGTGCTGGTCACCCGGGAGGAGGTCGCGCCGGCCCCCACCGCACCGGACCTGCGGGGCACCGGTGGTGCGGGGGGCTCCGGGGACTGGGGCTCCGGGGACGTGGCGCGGGCGGTGCTGCGCCTGTAGCCCGGCCCGCACGGACGTCGGGCCGGGGTCAGGCAGTGGTGCCGGGGGCGGTGGAGGCGTGCGCGTCGGCGCCGGCGCCGCGCGCCACCGACTCCACGATGGTGCGGGCCACGGCCTGCGGGGCCAGCCCCGCTTCGTCGAGGATCGCCTCGCGCGAGCCGTGGTCGAGGAAGCGCTGCGGCAGGGCGAAGGTGAGCACCGGGGTGCTCACCGCCCGGGTGCGCAGCTCCTGGGCGAGCGCCCACCCCAGGCCCCCGACCTCGCCGCCGTCCTCCAGGACCGCGACGTGCTGGTGGGTGGCCGCGAGCTCCACCAGCGCCTCGGGCACGGGCACGACCCAGCGCGGGTCCACGACGCTCGTGCCCACGCCGTGGGCGCGCAGGCGCGCCGCCACGTCGAGGGCGCGCGGCACGAGGGAACCGACCGCGACGATCAGCACGTCGTCGCCGGTCGCCCACTGCGGGCCCTGGAGGACGTCGACGGTGCCGGTGCGGGCGATCGCCGGCAGGTCGGCGGGCACCTTGCCCTTGCTGAAGCGCAGCACGGTGGGGGCGTCCTCGACGGCGACGGCCTCGCGCAGCTCCTCGCGCAGGGTGGTGGCGTCGCGGGGTGCGGCCAGGCGCAGCCCCGGCACCAGGCGGCAGATGCTCATGTCCCACATGCCGTGGTGGCTGGCGCCGTCGGGGCCTGTGACGCCGGCGCGGTCCAGCACGAACGTGACCCCGGCGCGGTGCAGGGCGACGTCGAGCAGGACCTGGTCGAAGGCGCGGTTGAGGAACGTGGCGTAGACGGCGACGACGGGGTGCAGCCCGCCGGCGGCCATGCCGGCGGCGGAGGTCACGGCGTGCTGCTCGGCGATGCCGACGTCGAAGACCCGCTCGGGGTGGGCTCGGGCGAAGGGCTCCAGCCCGACCGGCAGGCGCATCGCGGCGGTGATGCCCACGACGTCCTCGCGGACCGCGGCGAGGGCGACCATCTCGTCGGCGAAGACGCTGGTCCAAGAGGAGCCGGAGCTGGCCTGGGCCTCGCCCGTCTCGGGGTCGATGACGCCGACGGCGTGGAAGTGGTCGGCGCTGTCGTCGAGGGCGGGCTTGTAGCCGCGACCCTTCTGGGTGATGGCGTGCACGATGACGGGCCCGCCGTAGGAGCGGGCGCGGCGCAGGGCGTGCTCGACGGCGTCCACGTCGTGGCCGTCGACGGGGCCGACGTACTTCAGGCCCAGGTCCTCGAACAGCCCCTGGGGGGCGACGATGTCCTTGATGCCCTTCTTCATGCCGTGCAGGGTCTCGTAGGCCAGCCGGCCGGGGGCCCCGCCGCGACGCAGGGACTGCTTGCCCCAGTCCAGGAGCTTCTCGTACTCGCGGGTGGTGCGCAGGGTCGCCAGGTGCGAGGCCATGCCGCCGATGGTGGGGGCGTAGGAGCGCTCGTTGTCGTTGACGACGACGATGACGGGGCGGTCGGCGGCGGCGATGTTGTTCAGCGCTTCCCAGGCCATGCCGCCGGTGAGGGCGCCGTCGCCGATGACGGCGACGACCCGGCGGTCGGGCTCGCCGCGCAGTTCGAACGCCTTGGCCAGGCCGTCGGCCCAGGACAGGGACGTGGAGGCGTGGGAGTTCTCCACCACGTCGTGCTCGCTCTCGGCCCGGGAGGGGTAGCCGGACAGCCCGCCCGCCTCGCGCAGGTGCGTGAAGTCCTGCCGGCCGGTCAGCAGCTTGTGCACGTAGCTCTGGTGGCCGGTGTCCAGCACGATGCGGTCGCGCGGGGAGTCGAACACGCGGTGCAGGGCGATGGTGAGCTCCACCACACCGAGGTTGGGGCCCAGGTGACCGCCGGTGCGGCTGACCGCGGCGACGAGGAAGTCGCGCACCTCGGCGGCGAGCTGCGGCAGCTGCTCCGGGGACAGGTGCTTGAGGTCCCCAGGCTCCTTGATGTTCTCGAGCAGCCCCATGCGGGGTGGCCTCCTGTACGCGTGCGGTGCTGTGGGTGGTGCGGTCCGGCGGTCGTCGTCCGGGCGAGTGTAGGAGCCGCGCCGGACGTCAGCGCGGCCAACCGCACCCGCTCGGCGCACCGGCACAGGACCCGCACAAGGCCCGGGGCCGCTGTCGCGGGGCGTCACAGCCGGGGGACGAACCCCTCGCCGCGCAGGGCGCTCTGCAGCAGGTCCACCGCGCGGGCCAGGCGGCGCAGCCGCAGCTCCTCGTGCTCGAGCACCTCCAGGGCACGGGGGACGACCTCGGGGGGGAGGTGGGCCGACAGCTCGCGACGGGCGCCGGCGGTCGCGCGGCGCACCGCCTCCCGCCCGGCGGCGACGTGGTGGCCGACGAGCCAGGCCAGCAGCACCGGGTGGTTCCGCAGCGGCGGGTGGCCCCGGTACTCCGGCGGTGCCTGGTCCAGCAGCCACGCCACGGCCGCGCTGCGCCACTCCCCCGCACCGGCGGGCGGCACCTCCTGCGGCCAGCCCGGCGGGCCGTGCCGGCGTGCGCGCGGTTCCACTGGCACCTCCTCGATCGAACACTTGTTCCCCTGAGTCGGGCAGCAGCGTACGGCTGCGAGCTGGGGGTCTGCGTCGTGGACGGTGTCGTCGACGCATCACCCGGATCGCGGCACGTGCGCACGCACCGCAGTGCGCTCCAGGGATGACCGCACGTTGCCGTCGCCTACAGCTGTTCCAGGTCGGCATCGACGGACGAGGTGAGGCGGCGGTTGTGCACCACTGCGCCCAGCACGTCGGGCGCCCAGATCACCAGCAGCGACAGCGGGCCGCTGCACCCGCCGGCGACACGCCCCATGCCCCACCACACGCCCGCGGCAGTGAACGCCACCGCGGCCAGGGACAACGCCCACCAGGTCTTGGTGGTCACCACTGTCCCGGTGGGCGTCGCCGAATGATCATCCGCTCCTCGACAGGCGCGCGATGTCCGCGCCGTGACCGAACGCGTGGTCCTGCCGCTACCAGCACCTGCGGCAGGTCGCGAAGCACGTGCCGCGCGCGGTGAGTGCGGCGGTGACCGCCTGGCTGCCAGGCTGAGGTCGTCGATCACCCAGCGTCGAGAGGTGCGAGCGTGCCGGTAGGAGCTGTCCTCTCGGCCGTGTGGGGCTTGGTGGTGCTCGCGGTGCTGCTGGTGGTCGTGACCAGGGCTGTCCACTCCGGCGAGCTGGAGCGCAACGGCCTGATGGGGGTGCGCACCAGGGCGACCATGCACTGCGATGAGTGCTGGCGAGTCGGGCACCGAGCCGCGGAGCCGGGTCTGCGCCGTGCCGGGTGGGTCGCGGCGGTGGCTGCGGTGGTGTGTGCAGGGCTGGCCGTGGTCAGCGCGGGACGCTCGTGGGGTGAGGCGGTGACCTTGACGGCCTTCGGCGTCAGCTACGCCGGGGTGGTGGCAGTGCTGCTGCACGCCACGGTCGTGGCTGGTCGAGCCGCGCGTGCGGTGCATCCGCGCTGTTGACGGCTTGCTCTTCGAGAGCGACCGCACGGCCCCGAACAGCCATGATCGCACCCGGAGTGCGCCATGACCGCGCGCATCACACCTTCGCCGAAACCCTGTCGTCGAGCAGCGCTTGCGCGGTATGCAGGTACGGCTGTGCGTGCTCCTCGGCGCTGAAGGACAAGGCGTACAGCCCGGTGGAGACTCGCTCCAGGTAACCCCACTCCCACACCACCACCGGATCCGTTGCGGTCTGCTCGGCCAGCAGGCGGCAGTAGCCGGCCAGCACCTCGATCGGAGTCGTGGTGGCCAACAGTTGGGGGCACCAGTCCCGCACCGCCACCCCCAGGTCGTACGTGGGGTCGCCGCAGAAGCCGTCGGGGTCGAGCAGGACGAAGCCGTCCTCGGCGCCGGGGCGGGGAGTGAGGACGCGGGCGGCGTTGACCGGGGCGGGGTCGCCGTGCACCACGACGCAGGCACCGGCTTCCACCTGCGCGGGGAAGGCGGCCGAACGCCGGGCGGCGCAGACCAGGGCGTACTCGAGCACCCGCTCGGAGCACGGCTGGTCCAGGCGCTGCCACAGGTCGGTGATGAGCTGACTGAGGCCGGCGGCCGAAGCGACGCGCCAGGCGCGGCGCAGGCAGCGACCCAGGACAGCCAACTGCGCTGCCGGGGCCAGGCCAGCTTGGTGCAGCGACGTTCCCAGCGCTTCGAGCAGCGCGGCCTCGTGCTGGGTGTCGCAGGCGAGCAGACGGACGTATACGCGCCCGGCGGCGAGGGTCAGGGTGCGGGACTGTTGGGCGAAGCCGGTGCCGGGGGCGGCGACCCTCACCACGACCGGGCGTCCGTCGGCGGTGCGGGCGCGGGCCACGTAGGAGGCGGTGCCGCCGGGCAGGGGGTCGGTGATGCTGATCGACCAGGTCCGTTCGAGGGTGGTCAGGATTTCGGGCAGGTCGGCGGCCCAGATCTGCCCGCCGGGGACAGTGGCGGCTTTGGCTGCGGCGATGGCCGGAACGTCGACGTGTCGGTGGCTCATGCGAGCAGGTCGACGGTCGCGGAACGGTGGAGCGATGACGGGACCGGCTCCGTGTAGCTGAGGAACACCGTCGGCAGCTACCGACTTCCGATCAGGCCCGAGAGGTACCCGCTTTGTCCGGGTACTAGGGCGCGGCTGCGCGGCCGGCGGGATGAGCGGGAGCAAGCCGACGCGAACGGCTCGCCTGTGAGGTAAGACGGGGATCGTGCCGAGTGAAGCGTCGATGGGTTGGCTGCTGATCAAACGCCCGGCCGGTCACTACCG
>NZ_JBJLRI010000128.1:0-5663 GCF_050871405.1 Kineococcus esterisolvens | reverse complement strand
GGGCCCGGCCGTCACCGGCGGCGGCGACCCGGGCGGCCGCGGGGCCCCCCGGGGGGGGGGGGGGGGGGGGGGGGGGGGGGGGGGGGGGCGCCCCCCCCCCCCCCCCCCCCCCCCCCCCCCCCCCCCCCCCCCCCCCCCCCCCCCCCCCCCACCCCCCCCCCGCCCCCCCCCCCCCCCCCCCCCCGGCGCCGTTGCGGCCGGGGTCCGGTGCGCCGCGGCACGCGTGGGCCCCACAGCTGCAGGTGCCCGCCCAGCGTCGCGTTCGGCGGCAGCTCGAAGACGGGTTCCTCCAGCTCCGCGCCGGTCAGCGCGAACACCGACCACCGCACGTCGGGAAGCCCCCGCAGCAGCAGGTCGCACCAGGTGCTCACCCCGCCCACGACGAACGGGTACGTGCCCTCGGTGAACAGCGTCACGCGCGGGCCGCTCCCGCTCGCCGGACCGGTGACGTCAACGACGCTCACGCGGCACCCGCCCCCAGCGCCACGCGCACCGCGTCGCGGGCTGCGACGGGCAGCCAGCCGCAGCGCGCTCCCGCGTACGCCTCGCCGGCACCGCCGTCCGCGGGGAGCGTCACCGGCACCTCCACGTCCACGTCGGCCTCCAGCAGCAGTTCCCCGCCCCCCGTGCGGGCACGCACCGCGCCCGCCGAGAGCGCCGCGCGCCACGCCTCGCGCCTGCGCAGCTCGTGCGCCACCTCGTCCATGGACGGGTTCAGCAGCACCGTCGCCGGCGCCAGCAGGCGCGCGTGCTCGGCGAGCACCCGCGCCAGGAGGTCCAGCAGCACCCGGTCGTCGGTGACGTTGGACTGGTGCGCGAAGATCGGCCGGGGGTCGGCGGCCAGCACGCGGCCCAGCACGACGTGCGCCTGCGCGCTCAGGAACCCCTCGCGCGAGGGGGCCGGTGCCCCGTGCCGGTGTTCCTGGTCCGCCAGCAGCCCCGCCCACGTGCTGACGTGCGTGGTGACCTCCGTGGGGTGGCGCGGCACGACCGTGGCCGGTCCCAGCGCGGACGGCCCCGGACCGCGCGAGGCGTCGGCGGCCACGGCGCGGACCCCCGCGCGTTCCAGGACCCGCGGCAGCGCGGGGTTGCCGAGCCCGGAGTGCGCGCCCGTGACCAGGGCCGTGGCGCTGGCCGGCACACCGGTCTCCTCGGCCCAGCGCCGGTTCCGCTCCACCTGCTCGTGCAGGGCCTGCTCGTCGAGGTCGTCGAGGTCGCGGTGGTCCCACGTGTGGTTGATCCAGCGGAACTCGGCCGCGGCCGCCAGCAGCGCCCGGGTCAGGGGGTCGTCCGCGTCCGCACCGGCGCCGTTGTGCGCCAGGTCCAGGGTGAAGGAGTGCTCCCGCTGCCAGGTCACGAGGGCGTCGACGTCCTCGGGCCGCATGCGCACCGTCGGCGCGGTCTCGCCCACCCGGACGCCGGGCGTCGTCCAGTTCGCCAGGAACACGTCGTCGACGTGGCAGGAGAGGGCGTGCCGCAGCACGCCCAGGTGGACGCCGCGCGTCACCCAGGTCAGCAGGCTGCGCGCCAGCAGCAGGCCGTGCAGGGAGTCCTCGGCGGTGTTCACCAGGACCAGCAGGTCCTCCAGGCCGTCGCCGGCGTCCAGCGCGCCGGCGAGGGGGGCGCCGTCCCCGGTGACGAGCAGGGGGGTGAAGGGCCCCCCGTCCTCGGCGCGGCCCAGGTACGCCCAGCAGTCGGGGGCGAGGGGCAGTTCCCCGCGCAGGTCGCCGAACACCTGCCTGCCGGCGGGGGTCACCCGCGCGGTCGCGCCGTCGGTGGGGGCACCGGTCACCTCCACCACGCCGGTGCCTGCCCCGGGGAACTCGTAGGCGCGCAGCAGTCGCACGCCGTGGTGGTGGCGGTATCCGGCCAGGACGGTCGCGGACGCCGTGTCCAGGTCGTCGGCGGTGGTCGTGGTGCGCACCGCGGCGTGGAACCGGCCGGTCCCGTCGGGGTGCTGCAGCTCCTCCTCGCGCAGCGGCTGCGCGGCCGTGGGCCTGCGCAGCTCGTACGGGCACCCGGTGCGTTCCAGCAGTTCCAGCCAGAACCGCGTGACCGGGTCGTCCTCGAGGCCGGTGGAACCGGCCAGCAGCAGGACCCGGGCTTCGGCGTGCGCGGCGGCTCGCCCGCCGGAACGGTCCGCCGTCGTCACCCGGCGACCCGCTGCACGGGTGCCGGTTCCCCCGTCACCGGCGCTCCGTCCTCGGCGGGGCGCACCGGGCCGCGGTCCGCGGCCCGGCGGCGGCGGTCCAGCACGCGCCGGTCGATCTCCATGACGGAGGTTCCCGCCAGGAGCTGGCGCTGCATCTGCGAGGCCGCCACGACCAGCTGGTCGAGCACGTCCAGCAGCGACTGCCGCATCGACTCCGCCTGGGCCAGGACGTGGTGCGCCTGGTCCTGCGCCTCCAGGGGGTCCTGAGCCCCGGGGGAACCGGTCGCGACGGGGACCGCGGACAGGGCGTTGAGCTGTTCCGCGACGCTGCCGATGCCCACCGGCCGCTGGCGCTCCAGGCGCAGGCGCACCACCTCCTGCGTCAGGCGGTCGACCTCCGCGCGCAGTTCCGCCTCGTCACGGTTCGTCGCGTTCCCGCGTCCCCACCGGCGAGCCACCATCGTTCCTCCTCCTCAGGGGCCGATCTCCCACCGGCCGTCGACCTGATCGACGGTAACGGACCGGATGCGCCGCCAGGGGGTGGCTCCGCCGGGGTTCACCCGTGCGAGGGGTCACGTCACCCTTGGTCGTGACTGTGCTGTTCCTCGGTGTTGGACCGCCGTGGAGGACGGGGGAGCGGGCGGCAGTCGCGCGCTCGTGCGCGGGGTCGCGGTGCTCGCACCGGAAACGCTCACACCCGGTGACGAGTACCGCCGCTCGTGTCACCCGTCGGGCGGTACGGGTGAACTCGGGCGGCAACCGGGTGCCGCCACCGTCGCGCCTGCCGGCCACTACACGGGTGGTCCCTACCTTCCTCACGAACACCTGACAGGAACCGGAAGGACGTCATGCCGCCCAGGCGCAGCACCCACCGCCGCCCCCGAACCGCCGCACGTCTGCTGCTGCTGGCCCTGGCCGGCTCGGTGGCGCTGCCGTTGTCCACCGCGCTGCCGGTGCAGGCCGCCACCGGGACCCGCGTGAACCTCGAAGTGCTCGTCGTCACCAACGGCGACCCCTCGGTGAACGCGATCGCCGTCCAGCTGGACCGCGAGGGCGTCCCGCACACCCTCGTCGACCTCGGGAGCGGGGGACGCCCCGCGATCGGCGAGGAGTTCCTCGTCGACCCGGTCACCGGCGCCGCCCGCTACCAGGCCGTCGTGCTGCCCAACGCGGCCCCGGCCGGAATGGACCCGGCCGAACTGGAAGCCCTCGCCGCCTACGAGCGCCGCTTCGGCGTGCGCCAGGTGAACGCCTACGTGTACCCCGGCAGCGGGACCGGCGGAAGCGCCACGTACGCCGGCTCCCTCGACGGCGCCACCGGCACCGTCACCGACGCCGGCAAGGCCGACGGCTTCTCGGAGCTGTCGGGGTCGTTCCCCGTCGACGACGTCGACCCCGGGACGCTCGAGGTGTACGGCTACCTCGCCCAGCCGGCCGCCGGGACCGGTGAACGTGTCACGCCGGTGCTCACCGCCCGCCTGGGCGACGCCGACGGCAGCATCGCCTGGGAGGTCGAGTCGGGCGGGCGTGAGCAGCTCATGGTCTCCGCCGCCTACAACGAGTCCATGGAGTGGTTCAGCACGGTCGGGCACGGGATCGTCTCGTGGATGACCCGCGGCGTGCACCTCGGGTACCACCGCTCGTACTTCGACGTCCAGGTCGACGACGTCTTCCTGCCCGACGGCCGCTGGAGCGTCGACGGGAACTGCACCCCCGGTGACGACTGCGTCGACCCCGGCGTCACCACGTCGGACATCCGCATGACGGCCGCTGACGTGCAGCGCCTGTCCGACTGGCAGAAGGCCCAGGACTTCGAGCTGACGATGGTCTTCAACGGCGGCGGCAGTGACGCGGCGAAGGCGGAGAACGGCGGGACCGACGCCCTCACCGACGCGTTCCTCGCCCGCAAGGACGAGTTCACCTGGGTGAACCACACCTTCACCCACCCGTACCTGGGGTGCGTGCAGATCGCCCCCACGGTCGTCGGGCAGCCGTGGCGCTGCGCCACCGACCCCACCGAGACGCCGCGCCAGGACCCCGAGGTCCCCGCCCAGGAGAGCGGCGGGCTGCAGTGGGCGTCGCAGGCGTACATCACCGAGCAGGTCAGCAGCAACATCGACTGGGCGCGGGCCAACGCGCTGCCGCGCTTCGACGCCACCGAACTGGTCACCGGCGAGCACTCCGGGCTGACGACGACGAACCAGCCGCAGGACAACCCGTTCCTGGCGCCGGCGCTGCAGGCGGCGGGCGTGACCACACTGGCCTCCGACGCTTCCCGTGAGAAGGACGCGCGCGCCGTGGGGCGGGCCGTCACCGTGCCGCGGTACCCGATGAACATCTACTACAACACCGGCACGTACCTCGACCAGATCGACGAGTACAACTGGTACTACACCTCGCGCTCCGTGGGCGGCAGCGGCGTCTGCGACGACAACCCCGCGACCACCACGTGCATCACCCCGCTGGCGGCGGCGGACGCCGACCAGGCACGCAACAGCTACGAGCAGTACCTCAAGCCGCTGGAGGTCCGCAACGCCCTGCGCCGCGTCCTCGCCGACGACCCGCGCCCGTTCTACGCGCACCAGTCCAACCTCGCCGAGGACGCGCTGCTCCTGCCCGTGGTGCAGGGCGTGCTGGAGGCGTACCGCGCCACCCACACCGCCGACGCCCCGCTGATCACCCCCACCCTCACCGAGCAGAGCCGCCAGCTCAGCCGCGCGAGCGCGTGGCGGGACGCACGTGCCGGTGTCACCGCGTACCTGGACGACCAGGGCGTGCACGTCACCGGACCCGCCGGCACCACCGTCCCGCTGACCGTCCCCGGGAACGCGTCCACCACCGTCGCGCTGGAGGCCCACGGCGGCCAGCGCTCGGCGTGGATCGCCGCCCCCGCGAGCGACACGGTCCTCGCCACGCCGGGCGAGGGTGCCGAGAGGTTCGGGTACGCCGGCGCTTCGACGTCGCCGGTTCCGACGTCGCCGGTTCCCACGTCGCCGGTTCCGACGTCGCCGGTTCCCACGTCGCCGGTTCCCACGTCGCCGGTTCCCACGTCGCCGGTTCCCACGTCGCCGGTTCCGACGACGCCGGTCGCGGCGCTCCCGGGCGCACCGGTCGTCGGCACCGCCTCGTCGGGGCGCCTGCGGGACCGCCACGCCACCGCCACCGTGCGCTGGAGCCCGCCGAGCACCGGCGGGACGCCGATCACCGGCTACCGCGTGACCGCGACCCGGTTGTCGTTCCTCGGCAGGCCGATCGCCACCGTGACAGGCCCGACGGTGCACGCGGCCAGCGCCCGCAGCGCCACCGTCGTCCTGCCGGTGCGCGGTGCCCGGTACCGGTTCACCGTGCAGGCCGTCACCGCGGCGGGTGCGGGTCCCGCCTCGGCCGCCTCGAAGGCCGTCTACGCGTGGTGAGGGTCCCCCTCGCGCGTCTCGGCGCCCCGCGCCCGCCGCCCCGCCGGCGGGGGGGGGGGGGGGGGGGGGGGGGGGGGGGCGCGCGCCGCCCGCCGGCC
>NZ_JBJLRI010000127.1:0-5714 GCF_050871405.1 Kineococcus esterisolvens | reverse complement strand
CGGCCGCGACCGGGTGGTCGCGGCCGGCGGCCTCGTCGCGGGGTGAGCGCGGCGCGTCAGCGCGCTGAGCGCTCCGGGCGCCACACCACCAGCGCGGTGGAGCGCTGCGGGGAGGGGGGGCGCTTGCCGACGGGGGTGGCGACGATGTCACCGGCCATCCCGGCGGCGAAGATGCGACGGGCCTGCTGCCGCACCAGCTGCACCTCGGCCTCCAGCTCCTCCACGCGCCGGCCCATCGCGGTCACCTGGTTCTCCAGCTCCAGGATCCGCTTGATGCCGGCCAGGTTCACGCCGTCCTCCTGGGACAGTCGCTGCACCTCGCGCAGCTGGGCGATGTCGCGCGCGGAGTAGCGGCGGCCGCGACCGCGCGCCCGGCTCGGGGAGACCAGGCCCAGCCGGTCGTACTGGCGCAGCGTCTGCGGGTGCATCCCCGCCAGCTCGGCGGCCACGGAGATGACGAACACCGCCGCGTCCTCGTCGTAGTCGTAGTTGTAGTCGTGCACGGTCCCCTCCTCCCACCGGTTCCCCCGGGCGCGACCCCCTCGGGGGCCGCGCCCGTTCCCGGGCACGGCCCCCGCGGGGCGCTCACCCGCGTCAGCTGCGAGCGCGCTCGGCCAGACCCGCGCGGGGGTCCTGACCGGCGGTCGCCTTCGCGAACGCCTCCACGGCCTCGCGCACCTCGCCGTCCACCCGCTGCGGCACCACGACCTCCACCGTGACGAGCAGGTCGCCGCGGTCGTCGGTGGAGCGCGAGCGCTTCACACCGCGTCCCTTCAGCCGCAGCGTGCGGCCCGAGGGCGTGCCCGGTGCGATCTTCACCCGGACGGCGCTGCCGTCGAGGGTCGGCACCTCCACGGTGGCGCCCAGGACCGCCTCGTCGAACGACACCGGCAGCGTCATGCGCAGGTCGTCCCCCTCGCGCTTGAACACCGGGTGCGCTTCGACGTGGACGGTGACGAGCAGGTCGCCGGCGACACCTCCGGGGCCGGGCATCCCCTTGCCCCGCAGGCGGACGGTCTGCCCGTCGCGCACGCCCTGCGGCAGCCGGGCGTTGACGGTGCGCACCGGGCCGCCGCGCGGGTCGGGAACCCGCAGCGACACCGTCGCACCCTCCAGCGCGGCGCGGAACGAGACCCGCGCCGAGGCTTCCAGGTTCTGCCCCTGCGCGGGCGGCGGCGGCCCGCCGAACGGCCCGCCGAACTGCCCGCCGGCACCACCGGGTGCACCGCCCTGGCCGAACAACCCGCCCAGCAGGTCCTCGAAACCGGGGCCCGCGGAACCGCCGGGGGTGCCGAAGCGCACGCCGCCGGGCGCGCGGCCCTGCCCGAACAACCCGCCCAGCAGGTCCTCGAAACCGGAACCCGCGCCGGGGCCGCCGGCCCCGCCCGCGGAGAACCGGGCACCGCCGCCGACCATGGCGCGCACGCCGTCGTACTGCCGGCGCTGCTCGGGGTCGGACAGGACGGCGTACGCCTCCCCGACCTCCTTGAACCGCTGCTCGGCCGCAGGGTCACCCGGGTTGGCGTCCGGGTGCAGCGTCCGCGCCTTCTTGCGGTAGGCCTTCTTGACCTCCGCCGCGTCGGCGTCGTGGGGGATGCCGAGCACGGCGTAGAAGTCCTTCTCCGCCCAGTCCTGCATGCTCACCGGCACTCCCTCCCCTCCACCATCGACGACATGACAGGACTCCGGGAACCCCTCGGCGTCACTGCGGGTCGGCCACCGCGACGCGTGCCGGGCGCAGCACGCGCTCGCCGAACCGGTACCCGGGCTGCAGCACCTGCACGCAGGTGGCGACCTCGTGCTCCTCGGAGTGGCTGTGCATCAGGGCCTCGTGCACCGCGGGGTCGAACGGCTCGCCGCTCTCGCCGTAGCGCTCGAGGCCGAAGCGGCTCAGCGTCGCCTCCAGCTTCTCGGCGATCGCCGAGAACGGGCCGGTGAGGTCGCCGTGCTGACGGGCCAGGTGGACGTCGTCCAGCACGGGCAGCAGCGCCTCCGCCACGCTGGAGAGCGCGGCGTTGCGCGCCACGTCCCGGTCGCGGTCGACCCGCTTGCGGTAGTTGACGTACTCGGCGTTCAGCCGCTGCAGCTCCTCCAGGCGCTCGGCCGCGAGGGCCTGCGCGGCTTCCAGCGCCGCGTCGGCGGCACCGTCGTCCGGGCCGCCGACGACCGGCTGGGCCGCCGCGGGTCCCGCCGCCTCGGCGGGCTGCTCCGCGGCGGGCGCCGGCTCGCGCAGCTGCCCGGTCTCGGGGTCGATGCGGCGACGGTCGCGGACGACGGTCGGTTCGGGGAACTCCTCCGACATCACTTGTCCTTCTCGTCGTCGACGACCTCGGCGTCCACGACGTCGTCGTCGGCGGGCTTGGTGAAGTCCGGGCCGGCCGAGGCGCCGGCGTCACCGGCGGGGGAACCCTCGCCCTGCGCCTGCGCGTACATCGCCGAGCCCAGCTTCTGGCTGGCCTGCGCCACGGCCTCGGTCTTGGCCTTGATCTCGGCCGCGTCCGTGCCGTTCAGGGCGCTCTTGAGCTCCGCGACGGCCTTCTCGGTCTCCTCCTTGCCGTCCGCGGGCAGCTTGTCCGCGTTGTCGGCGAGGAACTTCTCGGTCTGGTACACGAGGCTCTCGGCCTGGTTGCGGGCCTCGGCCTCCTCGCGGCGCTGCTTGTCCTCGTTCGCGTGCGCCTCGGCGTCCTTGACCATGCGCTCGATGTCCTCCTTCGACAGCGCGCTGCCGCCGGAGATGGTCATCGACTGCTCCTTGCCGGTGCCGCGGTCCTTCGCCGACACGTGCACGATGCCGTTGGCGTCGATGTCGAAGGTGACCTCGACCTGCGGCACGCCGCGCGGGGCCGGCGCGATGCCGGTGAGCTCGAACGTGCCCAGCGGCTTGTTGTCGCGGGCCAGTTCGCGCTCGCCCTGGAACACCTGGATGAGCACGGACGGCTGGTTGTCGTCGGCGGTGGTGAACACCTCCGAGCGCTTGGTCGGGATGGCCGTGTTGCGCTCGATGAGCTTGGTCATGATGCCGCCCTTGGTCTCGATGCCCAGGGACAGCGGGGTGACGTCGATGAGCAGGACGTCCTTGCGCTCACCCTTGAGGACACCGGCCTGCAGGGCGGCGCCGATGGCGACGACCTCGTCCGGGTTCACGCCCTTGTTGGGCTCCTTGCCGCCGGTCAACTCCTTGACGACGTTCGTCACGGCGGGCATGCGGGTGGAACCACCCACGAGCACGACGTGGTCGATGTCGGCGAGCTTGACGTCGGCGTCGCGGATGACGGCGTGGAACGGGGCCTTGGTGCGGTCCAGCAGGTCCTGCGTCATCTGCTCGAACTGCGCACGGGTCAGCTGCTCGTCCAGGTGGACGGGGCCGTTCTCCGTCATCGACAGGTACTGCAGCGAGATGCCGGTGCTCGTCGCGGTCGACAGCTCCTTCTTGGCCTGCTCGGCGGACTCGCGCAGGCGCTGCATGGCGATCTTGTCCTTGGACAGGTCGATGCCGTAGCTGCCCTGCACCTTCTTCAGCAGGTGGTCCACGATGCGCTGGTCCCAGTCGTCACCACCGAGGTGGTTGTCGCCGGAGGTGGCGCGCACCTGGATGGTGGAGAAGCCGTCCTCGTCCTTGCCGACCTCCAGGAGGGACACGTCGAACGTGCCGCCACCGAGGTCGAAGACGAGGATGAGCTCGTCCTCCTTGCCCTTGTCCAGGCCGTAGGCGAGCGCGGCCGCGGTGGGCTCGTTGATGATGCGCAGGACGTTCATGCCGGCGATCTCGCCGGCCTCCTTGGTGGCCTGGCGCTGGGCGTCGGAGAAGTACGCCGGGACGGTGATGACCGCGTCGGTGACGGCTTCGCCGAGGTAGGACTCCGCGTCGCGCTTGAGCTTCTGCAGGACGCGGGCGCTGATCTCCTGCGGGGTGTACTTCTTGTCGTCGATCGCGACGGTCCAGTCGGTGCCGACGTGGCGCTTGACGGAGCGGATGGTGCGGTCCACGTTGGTGACGGCCTGGCGCTTGGCGATCTCGCCGACCAGGACCTCGCCGTTCTTGGCGAACGCCACGACCGACGGGGTCGTGCGACCGCCCTCCGCGTTGGCGATGACCGTCGGCTCGCCGCCCTCCAGGACGGAGACGACGGAGTTGGTGGTACCGAGGTCGATGCCGACCGCACGTGCCATGGTGGTGAATCCCCTCTTCGCGGTTGAGCCTTCTACGCTCAAGTCTGCCGACCGCCACGGATCTGTCAACCCGGCAGTCACATCACTTGAGCCCACCCGGCTCAACTGACGAGGGGGGCGCGGTGTTCCCGGAGGTGTGGCACGGGTGGGCTCCGGCGTGGGCTAAGGTCTACGACGCACACCGGGGCGGGCCACCAGGTCCGGCGCCGGGAAGCGTGCGGACGTAGCGCAGTTGGTAGCGCATCACCTTGCCAAGGTGAGGGTCGCGGGTTCGAGTCCCGTCGTCCGCTCTCCCCCTCTCTTCACTAGGGTCACCCCGTGGACTCCCCCGTGCGACAGGTGCCGCTGCACTTCTCCGCCGCCTCCCGGGCCGGCGCGACCCACACCAACCTCTCCGCGGTCCGCACCGACGGCGAGCACCTGTGGGTCGCCGGCGACGAGACCGCCACCGTGGAGCGCCTGACCGCGCAGCGCTCCGCCGACGGCGCGGTCACCGGGTACGCCGACGAGGTCAGCACCAACCTCGCCGACCTCGTCGACCTGCCCGCCGGCGCCGAGGAGGAGGCCGACCTGGAGGGCATCGCCCGCAACGGCCCCTGGCTGTGGGCGGTCGGCTCGCACAGCCTCAAGCGCAAGAAGATCCGCGACCACGACTCCGACGCCAAGGCCCGCAAGCGCCTGGGCAAGGTCGTGCGCGAGGAGAACCGCTACGTCCTGGCCCGCCTGCCGGTCGACCCCGCCACCGGCCTGCCCGCCCGCCGCGTCGAGGTGGACGGCGAGGAGCTCACCGCCGCCGTCCTCGGCGGCCGCGGCGACTCCCTGACCGACCTGCTCGACGACGACGACCTGCTCGAGCCGTTCCTCGCCATCCCCAGCAAGGACAACGGCGTGGACGTCGAGGGCATCGCCGCCCACCAGCGCGACGACGGCGAGGTCCGCCTGTACGTCGGCTTCCGCGGGCCCGTGCTGCGCGGCTGGGCCGTCGTGGTGGAGGTGCGGCCCGAGACCGACCCCGACGACCCGCACCGGCTGCGGCTCGCCCGCTTCGGCGACGGCCCGGGGAAGGGCGAGCGCTACCGCCTGCACCTGCTGGACCTGGGCGGCCTGGGCGTGCGCGACCTGTGCCCGCACGGGGAGGACCTGCTCGTGCTGGCCGGTCCGTCGATGAGCCTGTCCGGGCCGGTGCGCGTGCACCGCTGGGTGGGCGCCTGCGCCGCCGACGCCGCCGAGGTCGTGCGCGCCGACGAGCTGCCGCTCGTGCTGGAACTGCCCCACGGCCAGGGCGAGGACCACGCCGAGGGCATCGCCGTGCTGCCGCCCGGCGCTCACGGCACCGACCACGGCGAGCAGCTCCTCGTGGTGCTCGACTCCCCGGCCGCGGCCCGCCACGCCGGCGACGGCGCGATGCTCGCCGACGTGTGGGACCTGCCGCCGGCGTGAGCCGCAGCGGGGGGCGCGCGCCCCCCCCGCCCCCCCCCCCCCCCCCCCACCCCCCCCCCCCCCCCGCCCCCCCCCCCCCCCCCCCCCCCCCCCCCCCCCCCCCC
>NZ_JBJLRI010000126.1:0-5833 GCF_050871405.1 Kineococcus esterisolvens | reverse complement strand
AAACGGCGGCCGGTGGTCGTCCCCCGGCCGCCGTTTCGCGTGCCGGGCTCACCCGGGCAGCGCAACCTCGCCGCAGCGCCCCACCGCTCAGGCGGGCACGAGCGAGGCCGCCAGTCGCGGTGCCCAGCGGCCGAGGGCGGCGACGACCTCGTCGGCCTCCTCGTCGGGGACCACGGCGAGCATGCTCTCCAGCACGGGCAGGACGTCCGGTTCCCCGATCTCGACGAGGACGGCCGCGCACAGGATGCGCGTGAGGGTGTCCCGCTGCCCGGTCGCGGTGGCGATCCGGCGCAGCGGGCAGAGGTCGGCGAGCCCGCTCTCGCGGAACCTCAGCGACCACTCCAGCGCCTTCTCGAAGCTCAGGGAGGGCCACTGCTTGGCGACCGCCGCGAGGACTGCGGTCCTGGACCTCCCCAGCCGCCACACGTGCTGGAAGAACTCGTCGGTCACCTCGGCGAGGCACGTCTGCAGCTGCGCGAGGAACGGCTTGTCCAGCTGCGCCGGCAGCGCCTCCGCCAGTCGCCGCACGCCGTCCTCCGCCTCCTGGGCCAGGAGCAGGGCGCTGACGGCGGAGATGCAGGAGCGACCGGAGCGCAGGTGGGTGAACAGCAGGTCGGCGGCCTCCGCGGCACGTCCCTGCCGGGCGATGCAGGTGATCAGCTGGTCGGTGCAGGAGTCGGCGTGGAACTGCGCCGCGCTCCGCTGGACGTCGTCCTCCAGCGTGCGGAACAGCGCCTCGGCACCGGCCCAGTCGCCCTGCGCCATCGCCACCTGCGCCCTCATGGCCGTGCACACGTTGACGCTCTCGCCCCACGCCTGCATCCGGTCGATCCAGCGCCGCGCCGTGGCCAGGTCACCCACCGCGAGCGCGCTGAGCAGCACCGTGGGGCCGGCGATCACACCGGACCCGCTGGGGATGGTGTCGAGGTCCAGCTCGGCGAAGGTGGCGAGCGCCTTGGCGTGCTCGGCCGCCAGGGCCGCCGACCTGCCGACGTTGATGAGGAGGTCGGTGGTGTCCCGCGCACCGTTCGCCCGCGCCTTGGCCAGGGCCGCTTCGGCGAGCCTCAGGTTCCGCTCGCCCTTGTTGCGCTCCTGCATGTGCACGACCGAGTAGCCGTAGTGACGCAGGCGGATGGTGTCGTTGCGGGTGTGCCTGACGTCCTGCCAGCGGCCGACGACCATCTCGTGGAGGATCCCGTCCCACCGGCAGTGCGATCGCCGGAACACCCGGGCGACCATCGCACGGTGCTCGCTGCCGCCGTCGTCGTAGGCGCTGGAGACGACCTCCACGGCGAAGCTCTGGTTCGCGGCCGTGCGCAGCGACCGGCGCAAGGCACGGGGGTCGCCGTGCACGACCTCGTCGGCGTCGACGCTGAGGACCCACTCGCCGCGGCAGTGGTCGAGGGCGCGGTTGCGGGCCGCACCGAAGTCGTCGTCCCAATACCCCTCGACCACCACGGCACCGTGCTGGCGGGCGATCTCCACCGTCCGGTCGGTGCTGCCGGTGTCGTAGACGACGACCTCGTCGACGAAGGGGGTGATGGCGGCCAGTGAGGCGCCCAGGAACTCCTCCTCGTCCTTCACGATGTAGCAACCGCTGATGAACGTGGACTCGCCGGTCATGTGCGCCCTTCGTCGAGGTGCGTGAGCACCGTCCAGAGGTGCTTGAGCACCACCCACCCGTACGGCCCATCCATCGGCAGGCTCGTCGGCCGAGTTGAGGTCGGCCCCGGCGCGGCGGGGCCGGCCGGTGAGCGCCCTCCCGCGGGCGCCTGCCGGCAGTTCGGGGGTGGGGGTGCTGCGTGCCCGTGCCTCGCCGAAAAAAGTCTGCTCCCACCCCTCAGGTGCGGCGGTGCCGGACCGATGGATGGAGTGTCAGGCGGCGCGAGTCGCCTGGCGGGCCGGACCACGGACGGGCCGGCTGGTTCACAGATGGACCCCAACTCACGGAGGAATGATCATCATGGGTCTTCGCGTCAACAACAACATCGCGGCGTTCAACAGCTACCGCAACCTGCAGGCCACCGACAAGGCGCTGAACTCCTCGCTGGAGAAGCTCTCGTCCGGTCTGCGCATCAACAAGGCTGCTGACGACGCCGCCGGCCTCGTGATCTCCGAGGGCCTGCGCTCGCAGATCGGCGGCCTGACCGTCGCGGCCCGCAACGCCCAGGACGGCGTCAACGTCGCCCAGACCGCGGACGGCGCCCTCGGCACCGCCACCACGATCCTGCAGCGCATGCGCGACCTGGCCGTCCAGTCGTCCAACGACACCAACGACAGCGCCTCCCGCGCCGCCGTCCAGAAGGAGATCACCTCCCTCACGGCGGAGCTCGACCGCATCTCCGAGAAGTCGTCCTTCAACGGTGTCAACCTGCTCGACGGCACCTTCGCGGGCAAGGTCTTCCAGGTCGGCTACGCCAACGGCGACACCATCACCTTCGACGTCAAGTCGGGTGCGGCCGCGGCCGCGACCGTCGCCGCCGTCACCGAGGTCTTCGTGTCCGGCGCCACGGCGTTCGACAACGCCGCCGTCAGCGCGGTCAGCTCGGTCACCATCTCTGGCACCACGGTGTCCTTCGCCACCGGCGGCACCGCCGCGTCGGCCGTCGAGGCCATCAACGCCAACGCGACGATCTCCGCGAACTGGACCGCCTCGGTCTCCGGCAGCTCCCTCGTCCTGACCTCCAAGGTCGCCGGCAACGTCACCGACGCGGCCGTCACCCTGGGCGCGACGAACATCGCCGGCACGACCACCCAGGGCGTCAGGGCCGCCAACGCCGTCAAGCTGGACTCCTTCGGCTCCGGTGGCCTCGGTGTGGCCGCCGTCAACCTGTCCACCCAGACCGGTGCGGCGAGCGCGATCACCACCATCGACAGCGCCCTGGCGACCGTCTCCAGCGCTCGCGCCGGGCTCGGTGCCCTGCAGAACCGCTTCGAGAGCGTCATCAGCTCGGTCAACATCGCGATCGAGAACCTGACCGCGTCGGAGTCGGCGATCCGCGACACCGACATGGCCGCCGAGATGACGAAGTTCACCCGCAGCCAGATCCTCTCGCAGGCCGGCACCAGCATGCTGGCGCAGGCGAACTCCGCGTCGCAGAACGTCCTGTCCCTGCTCCGCGGCTGAGCTTCGCGGTTCTGAGGCCGGCTGACGTGAGCTAGCCAGCCGACCTCACCAGGCGGGGGGCACCGGGAACCCCGGTGCCCCTCGCCCTGTTCTGCATCCGATCCCACCACTGAAGGGAGGGAGACCATGGCCTCTGTCGACGGGCTCGTCAGCGGCATGGACACGACGAGCATCATCTCGCAGCTCATCGCTGTCGACTCCGCACCACAGGCACGCCTGAAGAGCAGCGTCAGCGCCGCACAACTGAAGGTGACCGCCTACCAGTCGGTCAACTCGAAGATGTCGGCGCTGCAGACCGCCGCGGACAACCTGCAGAAGGCCACCGCCTGGACACCGGTCAAGGCCACCTCGTCCAGCAGCGCGGTGACCGTGACCGCCGGCAGCACCGCCAGCACGGGGTCGCTGAGCATCGAGGTCACCGGCCTGGCGTCGGCCCGGTCCGTCGTGAGCCCGGAGTTCACGCTCACCGGCGGCGAGGTCGACCCGACGGCGCCCCCGCTCAGCTACCCGCTGGACGTGGTCCGCAGCGACGGCTCGTACGTGACGCTGCAGCCCAGCAGCGGGACCCTGAGCGAGGTCGTCGACGCCATCAACGAGGCGGAAGGCTTCGGCATCAAGGCCGTGGCCATCCGGGTCGGGGCCGACGCCAACGGCAACCCGTCCTACCGCCTGCAGATCACGTCCACCGAGACCGGTGCGGGGAACGACTTCAAGCTCGTGCCCCACGGGACGCGCGCGGTCAGCGACGTCAGCAACCCCCTGAAGCTCCAGAACCTGTCGCCGGCGGAGTCCTTCGCCGGCGTCAGCGAGCCGACGGACCCGACCAAGGCCCTGACCGAGCTCTCCAAGGCGCTCGACGCCACGGTCAGCCTCGGCGGCTCACCAGCGGTGGTCGTGAAGTCGTCCACGAACACGTTCACCGACGTCATGCCGGGTGTGAGCGTGACCGTGTCGGCCAAGACGGAGACCGGCAAGCCGGCCACCGTGTCCGTGACGAAGGACTCCAGTGCCGTCGCCTCGGCGGTGCAGTCCCTCGTGGACGCCGCCAACGCCGCGCTGACGGAGATCAGCGTGCAGTCCCGGGCCGGCTCCCTCGGTTCGGACGGCAAGGTCACCGGTGGGGGCACGCTGCGCGGCGACAGCACCATGCGGACGCTGAAGTCGCAGATCCTCAGCGCCGTCACGTCCGCCGTGGGCGCCTCCGAGGCGTCGGCGGCCACGTTCGGGCTGCAGTCCACCCGCGACGGGGAACTGACCTTCGACAAGACGAAGTTCCTCGAGGCGTACGCGCAGGACCCCGCCGGGGTGCAGGCGCTCGTGTCCACCAGGGCCACCGACCCGGACGCCGCGGCTGAGGGCGTCGTCGAGCGGCTGCGTGCAGTGACCGTCGGAGCCATCGGCGACCTCAAGCTGTCCAGCGCGGCCACCGGCACGCTCACGTCCGTGATCGACGGCCAGAACTCCTCGATCAAGGACCTGACGAGCCGCATCGCGGACTGGGACACCAGGCTCGCGGCGAAGAAGGAGCGCTACCAGAAGTACTACGGCGCTCTGGAGACCGCCCTGGGCAAGCTGCAGAGCCAGTCCACCTGGCTCGCCGGCCAGCTCAGCAGCCTGCCGAGCGGCAGCAGCAACTGACGCTGGTTGCGAGCAACAGGCTGGTGGGGGTGCGAGAGCACCTCCACCAGCCCGTTCTGCTTCTCGGCGCGGGTCCCTCTCCCGCAGGTGGTGGAGGTGCAGAACCCCGCCCGAACCACTGCATTCCCGGCACGTCGTGCCGATGGACAGGCAGAACCCCGACAGACCCGGAGGACTCCCGAGATGACCTCGACGACGTACGGCCGACGTGCCCAGGCGAACCGGTACCTGGCGGACAGCCTGTCCACCGCGAGCCCCGCCGCGCTCCTCGTCATGCTGTACGACCGTCTCGTCCTCGACCTGCAGCGCGCCGAGCAGGCGCAGCGCGACGGCGACCGCGAGACCGCGCACGTCAACCTCGTCCACGCGCAGGACATCGTCAACGAGCTCATGAGCAGCCTGGACGTGGAGAAGTGGGACGGCGGCTCCGGGCTGCGCGCCCTCTACAGCTGGGTCCTGCAGGAGCTGACCGCCGCGAACGTCTCCGGTGACGCCGAGCGCACCGCGGCCTGCCGCACCAGCACCGTCGAACCCCTCGCGGAGGCGTGGCGCCAGGCGGCGCTGGAGCACCTCAGCTCCACGCCCGCCACCGGCCACGGGGTCGCGTGAGCGGCGTCCCGCCCGTCGCGGCCGTGCACGCCGCCGGGACCGCGGAGGACCACTGGCGCGACGCGTGGCGCTCGGCGCTGCGCGCCGTGGAGCTCGACGTCGACGCCGCCGAGGACCTCATCGACCGGCTGCACCACGAGGACGACGACGTCCCCGAGCAGGCGCCGGCGGGTGACTGGATCGCCCCCGGCCTGCTGGGCCCCGTCCCGGCGGAGTTCGCCGACCGCGCCCGCGCACTGCTGCGCCGCCAGGCCGACGTCACCGAGCGCCTGGCCGAGGCGATGGTGCAGATCCGCTCGCAGCGGCGCGGGCTGGCGAAGCTGGACCGGGCCGAACGCGCGCCCGTCTTCATCGACAAGGCGCTCTGAACCGACGAGGCGCTCTGGAGCAGCGGGGACGACGGAGGGGCACTGCGCTCACGCGCAGCTCGTCGCGGACCTGCAGAGCTTCCGCCCGTCG
>NZ_JBJLRI010000125.1:0-5844 GCF_050871405.1 Kineococcus esterisolvens | reverse complement strand
CCGCTCCACCCTGCTGCTCACGTACGACCTCACCCTGAGCGACGGCACGGTCATCCGCGACG
Organism: Kineococcus esterisolvens; assembly: GCF_050871405.1. Classification (NCBI taxonomy): domain Bacteria; kingdom Bacillati; phylum Actinomycetota; class Actinomycetes; order Kineosporiales; family Kineosporiaceae; genus Kineococcus; species Kineococcus esterisolvens. The sequence goes on along the minus strand of NZ_JBJLRI010000125.1, from coordinate 5,782 downwards.
CCACCGGCACCCTGCCCACCTGACCGGCCCCCAGCGGCCAGAGCAGGGCAACGCCGCAGAGCGGGCCGCGCGGTCATCCCGCTGTCGTGGGCGTTGACGACCTCGCGGTTCTGCCGATCTGCGGTAGGTCGCCCAGCCCGCCGTCGGGGGCACTGGCGTCGTGCCGGCGCGCTCACTGGTCAGTCCGGGCGTTCGATGAGCATTCGGTCCAGCGCGTGACGTCCGGCTGGACCCCACGCTGGCTTGCCGCCGGGCAGCCCGCGCTCCCCGTTCTGGCCCATCAGCAGCAGGAAGAGGCCTTTCAGCGCGGCCAGTCCGCGGGCGCGGCGGACCGTCGCCTCGTTCGCCCGCCCGTAGGCGGTGAAGAACCGTGCGGCCCCGCCGGCCGGCAGCAGCACCCAGGCGGCCGCCAGGTCCACCGCAGGGTCGCCGGCGAACAGGTCACCGAAGTCGACCACGCCCGCCAGCGTCCCGTCCGCCACGACGACGTTCGCCGGATGCAGGTCGCCGTGCACCCACACCGGTGGCCCCTCCCAGGCGGGAGTTGCGACGGCGTCGTCCCAGACGGCCCGCACGTCGGAGGCGTCGTGGCCGATCGCGTCAGCGTCGAGAGAGCCGAGGAAGTGCTCGAAGCCGTCCATGCAGTCCTTCGGGTGTGCGCCGCGGCCGGTGTCGGCCGGTGCGTCGGCGGGCGCTGCCACGTGCAGCGCCCGCAGGAACGCCGCCAGGGTGTCGGCGGCGTGCTCGCCGCGGGTGATCGAGGCGCGGTCCAGCGGCAGGCCCGGCACCCACGTCATCACCGTCCACAGCTTGCCGAACCGCTTGCAAGGCGCGCCGCTGCGCACCGGGACGGGGACGGGCAGCGGCAGGCGGTCGGCGAGCAGCGGAAGCCACCGGCGCTCCTTGAGCTGGTGAGCGGGGTCGGTGTCCATGCGCTGAATCCGCACGGCCAGCTCGTCCCCCAGGCGCCACATCTGGTTGCACCAGCCGCCCTCGACTTCGCGCAGGGGCAGCTCGGCCAGGTCCGGGTGTTGCTCGCGCAGCAGGTCGCGGACGAGGTCCGCGGTGATCCCGGTCTCGTCCTCGACCTTGGTCATGCGCAGCAAGGTACGGAGGCTGCGCCTGTGATGACCGCTGTGACACGGTCCCCTCGCAGCACCGGGGCACTTACCGCACATCCCGCGGACCGGCGAGTCGTTGGTCACCGCAGCAGCGCCTCTGTAACGGTGGTGACACGTACTGGTGTGGGTGCTCACCAGGAGCCGCCCGGACCGGAGACTGATCATGCGTCACCACGACGTCGAGACCGACCTCGACGACCTCCTGCGGATTACCGCACCGCCCCCGCTGACGCGCCAGCAGCAGGAGACGGCGTTCACCCACGCCTGGAACAGCGTCATGGCCTCCAGGACCAGCACCCCAGCCAGCGCTTCCACCGACCTCCAGCACGAGTGGTCCGTGCGACAGGTCCGTCGCCGCGACGTCGTCACGGCTCAGCAGGTCCGCGCCCGCCGGCGGCGTCGCCTCGCCCGGGCCGGCGCCGTCACCTTGGCCGTCGCCCTGGCTGGGACCGGCACCGCCGCGGCCGCCACCTACCTCGCCGCCCGCACCGGAGAGCGGAGCAGTGGATGGGAAGCCACCGCCGCCGGCCCCGGGGAAGTCCTGCGCCAGGACGGCAGCGACTACGTCGACGTGGCCCGCCAGCTCACCGCCGACATCCCCTTCGCCCCCGGCCACCAGGCCCAGAGCGAGGCGCAGTTCAGCACTGGGGTGCTCGCTCCCCAGGCCGACAGGCAGATCAGCACCAGCGCGTTGCGCGCCCAAGTCGCGCAGAACGCGATCTGCACCTGGGCCGATGTCTGGATCGCTGCCCACACCACCGGCGACACCGCCGCCCGCCGTGCCGCCGCCGACACCCTCACCGCGTCGCTGACGTGGAGCGCGGTCACCGACGTCGACCCCAGCTCGAGTCCGACCGGCGCACCCGGTGACGCGGGCGCGCAGACCGAGACCCGCTTCGGGTGGCTGCCCGCCATCACCGCGGCGGCCGTGGCCGGCGACCACCGCGCAGTCCTGGACGCCGTCACTGACAGCGGACGCTGCAACCCGCAGCTGACGCCTGCGCTGAACACCGACCCGGCCTACCGGGGACCGGCTCGGTGACCACCCCCAAGACCCATCTCGAGTTCCACCCGGTTGCCGCCGAGGCAGGTGCGGAGGCCGAGCGGTTCGAGCAGCTGTTTCACGCCACCCGTGGCGACGTCTTGGCGTACCTGACCCGACGGGCTGAGACAGCTGAAGCTGCTGACCTGCTCGCCGAGGTCTACCTCGTGGCCTGGCGGCGTCGCGCCAACCTGCCCGCAGGGCGGGAACGGCTGTGGCTGTTCGGGGCCGCCCGCCGTCTGCTGGCTCAGCACCACCGCGAGCAGGCAGTGCACCAGCACCAGTCCCTGCACGAGGAGCTGGCCCAGCAACGGCCGCTGCTGGCCGATGACCAGATCGAGAACGAAATGGAAAGAAGCGACGGCCCGTCACGGACCGCTGCAGTGGTGCGCGACGCCTTGGCCGGTCTGGTCGAGCTCGACCGAGAGCTCATCACCTTGACGGCCTGGGAGCAGTTGAGCACCGCTGACGCCGCGCGGGTGGTGGGCATCAGCGCCACCAGTGCCAGAGTGCGTTTGCACCGGGCTCGTCGTCGTCTCGCTGCGCACCCGCAGCTACGTCGTCTCCTGGGCGAGAAGGTCGCAACCGCGGCTGACTCCTGGTGGCCCCGACCCGCCACGGATCAGGGGGGAACGACTTACCGGTCATCCCGCGGGTTGTGCGCGTGATGCGCTCACATTGAAGCCCCCTCTCGTGGTGTGTGAGCCACTGTTAGATTAGCTGCTGTGACATCGCTGCCGGCGCCTGGACCTGACCCCACAGAGCGCAGCGCCCTCACCCCCCTGTTCGACCTGCTGAACGCGATGGACGACCAGATCGCCACCGTCTACGCCCAGCACGGGGTGGCGGGAGTACGTCCCCGGTTCAGCAAGGCCCTCATCCGCCTGCACCGCCACGGCCCCATGACGATCAAGACCTTGGCCGGCCACCTCGGCGTGACCCACTCGGCCATGAGCCAGACAGTCACCGCGATGCGCCGCGACGGCCTCCTGGACAGCGCCCCCGGCGAAGACGCCCGCACCCGCACGGTCTTCCTCAGCGACGCCGGCCAAGCCCTCGTTCCCTTCCTGGAGGCCGAGTGGCGAGCCACCGAAGCCGCCTGGGCCGAACTGGACGCCGAGGTGCCCTACCCCTTGCAGCAGGTCGTCACCGACCTGCGCGAGGCTTTGACCCGCCGTTCCTTCGCTGACCGGGTCAACCACCACCTCGACCACCTCGACGACCTCGCGCCGGCGCCCACCTCTGCGACGAAGGCAGCCAAGACGGCCACCACCCAGGACAGGGCCACCAAGGACAGCACCCGCGGCCCCGCCAAGAGCAGGCGGTGATGCTGCTGGAGCGCTTCGTCGACACCCGCCCCCTACTGGCTTCCCCAGCCTTCCGGCGACTGTGGATTGGCAGCACCGCAGCCGGATTCAGCGGCCAGCTCGTCGCCACCGCCGTGCTCTACCAAGTCTGGGAACTGACCCGCAGCCCGTGGTGGACCGGAGCCATCGGCCTGGCCACCGCAGCGCCCACCATCATCGGTGGCCTCATCGGCGGCACCCTGGCCGACACCATCGACCGCTGCCGCCTGGTCCTGGCCACCACCGCCGTCACCGTCATCGCCGCGGCCGGGCTCGCCGCCCAAGCCGGTCTCGACACCGCTTCGGTGTTCCTGGTCCTGACTCTGGTTATGGCCCAGACCGCCGCCACCGCCCTCGGCGCGGCGGCCCGGCGCACGTTCATCGCCCGCCTGCTGCCCACCGGTCTCGTCCCGGCCGGGGTCGCGCTGAACCACGTCAGCTTCCAGATCGCCATGCTCGCCGGTCCCGCCCTCGCCGGCGTCATCCTGGCCACCGGCGGGCTGCGCGCGGCCTACCTCGCCGATGCCCTCGGCATCACCGTCTCCCTCTACGGCGTGCTGCGCCTGCCCAGCATGCGACCCCACCCCTCATCGAGCACCGCGCCGAGCACCGCGCCGAGCACCGCGCCGAGTCCCGCGTCGGGCACGGCGCCGGGACGCGGGATGCTGGCGGGGTTGCGGGCCACAGGGCAAGGCTGGCGCTACCTCGCGAGCCGCCCGGAGCTGCGCGGCTGCCTGGCCACCGACCTGGCCGCCACCGGTCTGGCCATGCCCATCGCCTTGTTCCCCGCCGTCAACGACGAACGCTTCGGTGGCAGTGAGTACACCTTCGGGCTATTCGCCTCCGCAGTCGCCGTCGGTGGCCTGCTGGCCGGGTTGGCCTCCGGAACGATCACCCGGGCGTCAGGGGCGGGGCGGCTCATGCTGGCCGCGTCCGCGACGTGGGGGTCGGCGCTGGCGGTGTTCGCCCTGGTGAACTCTCTGCCCGCCACGCTGGCGTGCCTGGCTGTGGCCGGTGCTGCGGACACGGTGGCCGTCATCTGCCGCGGCGCGATCGTGCAGGTCTCCACCCCCGACGCCTACCTGGGGAGGGTCAGCGCCGCGGAGAACATCGTCGGGGTCGCTGGTCCTGGGCTGGGAAACGCCCGCGCTGGAGCAGTCGCCGGCGCGACGTCGGCTGCGACCTCAACCCTCACCGGTGGGCTTGCCTGTGTTGTGGTCGTCGCCTTCATCGCTGCCGCCACCCCTGCTCTACGGCGCTGGAGGCAGCCCGCTGCTGCGGGCACCGCCTTCACCTGACCGCCTGTGGGTCCGAACTCCGGACTACGCGGTCATCCCGCTGTCGTGCTCACCGCGGCAGTGGCGGTACCGGATTCACCTCATCGCTGTCGTAGGTCACGCCCTGGCGCTGAGACACCTCCCACGCCTCCAGGCCCGGGGCGGCCAGCACGGCCTCGATGCACGCCCGGCTGCCGCCGACGTAGGTGCTCATCAGGTCTACGTCGGTGGCCACGCACCACGCCCGGTCCGCCGGCCACCACAGGCTCGGGCTCTGCTCCCAGGGGTCGGTCTCCATCGACACCCACCCGGCCTGCGACAGCGGCCCCGTGAGCAACAGCATCTCGCGCTGGGGCATCAGCACCGTCTGCGCCACCGGTGCCAGCGCGAGGCACCCGTAGCCCTCCCACACCGCGTAGAAGCACTCCTCGGTCGTCGTGGTGAACCGCGCCAGCACCTCGGCCAGCGCCTCGCCCTGCGCGGCGGGCAGGCTGCCCTCGGCCGGCTCGGTGTCCCACACCTCCGGCTGGGTGTCGCCGTGGTGGTAACTCCAGGAGCCGGTGATGGCCACCCACTCCATCCCGGCGTGCGCCTGCCGGCCGTTGGCCGCGGCGACCTGCGCCCAGGTGACCGCAACGTCCCGCCCGAAGTCGTCACGCCAGGCGGCTGGGTGGAAGACGCGGGCGTAGGCCTCGAAGACCGGCGGCACCAGCGAGCCGACCGTGTGGTCGAAGTTGCGGACCGCGGCCACGATCCAGTCCGCGGCGCTGACATCGTCCGGCAGCTGCCACAGCTCGCCCAGCCCTTCGCGTCTCATCCATCAACCTTGGCGTCCAAAGGTTGCCCACGCCAGCGGCTTGACGATCTACCGGTCCTCCCGCCCTCCGTGCGCGTGATCATGACCAGTCCGCGACCTCGCAGACTGGTCGATAGGTCGACGTCTGACCACGGCCGCTCAGGCCACCGACGCCTACGGTGATGGTCATGGCTCTTGAG
>NZ_JBJLRI010000124.1:0-6017 GCF_050871405.1 Kineococcus esterisolvens | reverse complement strand
ACCGGCTCGGACCCCGGCGCCGGCTCTTCGGAGAAGTCACTTCCCGGACCCGCCACGTCCATCGTCGCCACGCGCCGACGAAGCCGCAAGAGCCCCGTTAGACCCCGCCCTTGACACAGAAGGGAGCCATGACCGCTGAGTCGCCGCCTCCGCGGACGGCGGGATGACCGTGAACTCAGGTCGATCGTCGAGCCCGGCCCTCAACCCGGGGGATGAGCGATCGTGAGTCGAGGATCCGACCACGCGGTGATGTCCGGGTCACCTGTGGCACGGCAGGCTGCGACCATGAGCGAACCCACCGCCCCGACGACCTCGCCGCGCACCCCGTGGGCCGCAGGCGGCCGGCGCGTCGGGCCGGGCGGTGGTCTGGGGACAGCACCGTTGCTCGGTGCAGCAGTGCTGATCGGTGTGGTGTGGGGGGCGGCGACATCCGGGTTGCAGACCGTGCTGCCCTGGCCCTTCGCCGGGCTGGCCAACGCGGTGGGTCCCTGGGTCGCTCCCGCGTTCTTGGTCGGCGCCTGGAGCCGGCGGCCCTGGGCTGCGGTCCTGGCCGGTGTCCTGGTGTGCTTCGGTGAAGTCGCCGGCTACTACGCCACGTCCACCCTGCGGGGCTTCGGCGTCAACCCCGCCACGGTCGTGGTGTGGGCCGCCACCGGTGTGCTCGGCGGGCCGGTCCTGGGGATGGCCGGGTGGTGCTGGCGGCGTGCGCGTTCGCTGCGCGTGGCCGCGCTGGGGGCGGCGCTGCTGGGCGGGGTCTTTCTCGCGGAGGGTGCGGTGACTTACGGCGTCTATCTGCGCTACACGGGTGATGCTGTCGTCTTCTGCGTCCTCGGCGCCGCCCTGGTGGCGGTGCTCGGCGCCACCGCGTCATCGGCGCGGGCGGCCGGTGCGCGCGCTCGAGGCGTTGGTGCGGCGGCGGCGTGGTTGCTGCTGGTGCTGCCGCTGGGTGCTGCCGGCGAAGTGCTGCTGCACCGCGCCCTGACCTGAACCGGGCTGCGGTCGGCGTCCCTCGGGCGTCGTGAGCGCCCTACCGCGAGGAGGCAGCGTCGTGGGTGATCTCCTGGTCATCGACATGAGCGATAAATCGGATTGGCTCCGCTCGTCCCATTAATGATCTTCATCCGGTCACGTCGCCTCGACACCACGGGTCCGCTGTCACCGACTTCTGCGGTAGTCCCCTTCCTCGTGCGCAGTACCGCGCTTCAGCCAACAACCGCTTGGTCAGGGCTTGCGCCAGACCGAGACGTGGCTCTCGCTGTCGGAGGTGAAGGGTGCGCCGGTCCAGTCGGCGGTCCGCTCTTCGAGCTGCATGCCTGCGAGCTCGGCCATCAGGTCGCACTCCGAGGGCCACAGGTAGCGGAAGTTGGTGGCGCCGTAGCGAGTGGGGCCGTCCGCGGAGAGCCAGTAGTGGTGGGAGGTGCCCTGCTGGGTGACCAGGTCGTAGGTGTCCATCCCGAGGTGGGTGTCGCTGACGTCGAAGGGAGCGGCCAGCTGCCCGGGTGGCAGGCGGCGTAGCGGAGGGACCCAGAGCTCGATGACGAACCGTCCGCCCGGTGCGAGGTGGCGGGCGGCGTTGCGGAAGCAGGCGACCTGTTCGGCCTGGGTGCGCAGGTTCGAGATGGTGTTGAAGACCAGGTAGACGAGGGAGAACGTCCCGTCAGCCTGGGTCGTGGCCATGTCACCGACCACAACGGGGACCTGGCGCGCGTCGACCTTGCGCCGCAACCGGGCCACCATCGGCTCCGAAAGCTCGATGCCCGTGACCGGCACGCCCCGCGCAGCGAGGGCGACGCCGACGCGGCCGGTGCCGATCGCCAGCTCGAGCACGCGCCCACCGGCCGCGAGCCGCTCCAGTACGTCGAGCGTCGGCGCGAGTGCTGCAGGAGTCGACTGCTCTGCGGTGTCTTGGTCGTAGGCGTCGGCTGTGGCCTGGTCCCAGTAATCGCTGCTCGTCACATGGCAAGTTTCAAGCAGCCACGACGAGCCCGTCCACAGGATTGATGCCGCTGAGGAGGTCTCGGCTTCACCTGCCAGGGGCGCCCCACCGACAGGGCTGACGAGCTAGCAGACGACCTGGTCGTGCCCAGCGATGTCGTCGGCGAGCCATCCCGCGAAGGATCGACGTCCGGGGCGCAGATACGTCCTGGTCAGCGGGATGAGTAGCCCTGTGTCAAGCAGCCGCCGCGAGAACGGTCGGGTCTGCTGCATGATCAGGTGACACCGGACCTGGCTTGCCCGAGAGGCAGCCTGGAAGGATGCCGCTGTGCCCAAGCCCTACCCCCGCGAGTACCGCGACGATGTCGTGCGGGTGGCCCGCGATCGCGAGCCTGGCGTGACGCTGGAGCAGATCGCCGCCGACTTCGGGATCCATGTCATGACCTTGTCGAAGTGGATGCGCCAGGCCGACGTCGATGCCGGGGTGAAGCCGGGGAGCACGACCACGGACAACGCTGAGCTGCGTGAGGCTCGCCGTCGGATCAAGCTGCTGGAGCAGGAGAACGAGGTCCTGCGCCGGGCCGCGGCCTACCTGTCCCAGGCGAACCTGCCGGGAAAAGGCTCTTCCCGCTCGTGAGGGAGCTGGCCGCCGAGGGCATCCCGGTGGCCCTCACGTGCCGGGTGCTGAAGATCGCTCGACAGGTCTACTACCGCTGGCTGCTCCAGCCCGTCACCGACGCTGAGCTGCAAGAGGCCTACCGGGTCAACGCCCTGCATGACGCCCACCGAGAGGACCCGGAGTTCGGCTACCGCTACCTGCACGAGGAGGCCCGTGAGGCTGGGCAGGTGATGGCCGAGAGGACCGCGTGGCGGATCTGCGCGGACAACGGCTGGTGGAGCGCCTTCGCCAAGCGGCGCGCCAAGAACGGCAAGCGTCCCGGGCCGCCCGTCCATGACGACCTGGTCCAGCGGAACTTCACCGCCACCAGGCCCAACGAGCTGTGGCTGACCGACATCACCGAACACCGCGCGAGTGAGGGAAAGCTCTACCTCTGCGCCGTCAAGGACGCCTTCTCCCGCCGGATCGTCGGCTACTCCATCGATACCCGGATGAAGTCCCGCCTGGCGGTCGCAGCGCTGTGCAACGCCGTCGCCAGGCGCCGTGCTGGCGGCATGGACGTGGCCGGTTGCGTGATCCACAGCGACCGCGGATCGCAATTCCGATCAAGGAGATACGTCCACGCTCTCGCCCGGCAGGGGCTGGTCGGGTCGATGGGTCGCGTCGGCGCCGCCGGCGACAACGCGGCCATGGAGAGCTTCTTCGCCCTGCTGCAGAACAACGTCTTGGACCGGCAGTCCTGGGCCACCCGCGAGGAGTTGCGCATCGCGATCGTGACCTGGATCGAGCGGACCTACCACCGCCGCCGACGGCAGGCGGCTTTGGGCCGGTTGACCCCGATCGAGTACGAGACCATCATGACCACGCCGGTCGCTCTGGCCGCGTGACGTAGCTGTCACCTGATCATGCAGCAGACCCCGGTGATTTAATTTTGCCGGTATGGACTGATGGATTCTGACAAGGACTCACCACCGGGGCCTGCGTGCCAGCCCTTCACTTGTGAAGCGGCTTGCGCTCTGCCTTCGCGGGATGACCGTGAAGTTGGCTGGTGACGCTCGACACCTCACATCGACGTGGCGGCGACACGACCCGCCTGCTCGCGTCGGCGTGCTCGTTTGAGGCTTACCGAGCACGCCACGGCGACGAGGGTCGGCAGGCCCCAAACGGCAGGCGGGATATCGTAGAAGTGGGCCGCCACCCAGATGGCGAACAGCGGGAGGAGAGGAAGCGAGAAGGGACGCTGGTGCCAGCGACGACGGCGGAGGGCCAGTGCCGCGCGCATCTCGTCTGAGCCGGTCACCAGCTCATCTTGACGCCTGCAGCCATCCATCGCGTGCTCATCGGCAAGACCGTGAAGTCGTCGACCATGATCGTGCCCGACCTCGACGTGTGCGGGTGACGTCCACCCGGGACCGCGACGCTCGTGCGGGGGCCGCTGGTCATCACCGTGGACGCTGCTGATCACGATGTCCGGGAGCTCGTGGGCCAGGTGCAGTCCCTCGGCGGCCCACGCCTCGGAGTCACGCCAGCGTCGTTGCAGGGTCAGCGGAGCGGGCGCGTTCGGCGTACTTGCCCGGCGTCGTGCCGAGGACACGACGGAAGTCCTGATTGAGGTGTGACTGGTCGTACCAGCCCAGACTCAGGGCGAGCTCGGTGAGGTCGGCGTCAGGGTCCTGTTCCAGCTGCAGCGCGGCCTCCTGCAGCCGGGAACGCATGAGCACCCACTTGGGGCTGACGCCGACCAGACGCTGGAAGCGCCGTTGCAGCGTGCGCGGTGACCAGCCGGCGCCGGCGGCGACGTCCTGCACGCTGTGGGCAGGCTTCGTGCTCATGCGCTGCACCAGGGCGCGCATCTGCAGGTACTCCTCGCTCGGCGCCGCGGAGAGAGTGGTGAGGTGCCCGTGCAGGAGGTCGACCTGCTCCTGGTGCCCCTCGACGGCCATGACGGCGCGGCCGATGCCGTCCCAGCGCTGGTCGAGGTCAGCGGCCGCCACGACGCGGTCGGTGAGGGCGCCGGCGTCCAGCCCGGACCAGGCGGCCCAGCCGCCGGGGTGGAACTTCGCTCCCAGCACCGAACCGAGGCCGTGCAGGTGCACGGTGAAGGCACGAGTGGGCACGCCGTGCACGAGCGTCGCCGGCATCTGGTGCCCGTGACGCACCTGCCCGGGCGAGCCTCGCTCCACGGTCAGGTGCAGCGAGGGGAACGGGATGGTCATCACGGTGCGGGCGGGTTGGCCGCGCAGGTCCCAGCGCACCCACCACAGGTGCTCGACGAAGGGCTGCAGCGCCGGCGCCACCTCGATCCGCCCGACCTCGTAGAGGGCGGTGTCAGCGCCGCGGTGCACCACCCCTCGCATGGCAGCTGCAGCGCCCGGGTGGGCAGGACTGGGGTGAGGACCTGTCGCATCCTTCCAAGCCGCCACACCTTGAGACTAGGCACCATCGGCGTCATGACGACGCACGTGATCCCCGAGGGGTACACCAGCCTCACACCGTTCCTGGTCATCGGCGGCGCGGCGGCCGCGATCGACTTCTACACCGACGTGTTCGGTGCGGTGGTGGTCCGGCGCATGGACGGCCCCGGTGGGACCGTCGCCCACGCCGAGCTGGACTTCGGTCGCGGCCGTTTGCAGCTGTCCGACCCCAGCGAGCAGTACGGCCTGGCCGCGGTGGTGCCCGGACCGACCGCGACCCACTCCACCGTCCTGTACTGCCCAGACGTCGACGCCGTCATCGCCCGCGCCGTGGCCGCCGGGGCCACCCTGCGCGAGGAGGTGTCCACATTCGTCACCGGAGACCGGTTCGGATCGATTCTCGACCCCTTCGGGCAGCGTTGGGCAGTGATGACCCGAGTGGAAGACCTCAGCCCGGAAGACGTCGAACGCCGCCTCGCTGACTGGGGCGCCACCGAGGGCATCACCGGGTGATGCCCTCGCATGGTGACGGGCGGGACTTGTTCGCGACGAAGACAGCGCCCAGGGGAAACCGTCGAGGCTCCACGACTCGCTCGTCACGGTGCTGGTGAGGTCGCTGGTCGCTCACTTCCCGCGCCACGAGCGGCATGAAGCGCAGCCCGATCACGAGCGGTCGCGGGCCTTCTTCGCCGGGCCGTACGACGACACGCCTCTGGGTAGTTCAGGGTCGTAGGCGGGAATGAAGTCTTCGGCCTCTGGAGCGCCAATCACCTGACGTACAGTCTTGACCAGGCTGCGGCGGAGGCTGATCCACCTACTGCGCATGGACGGCTTGGGGATGCCCACTGCCGCTCCCTCGCCCGGTGACCCTTGCATCAGTGTCCCGAGCCCGTGTCGGCCTGTCACTACGTCCGGAGATCGGTGCGGGCTCAGGCGGTCAACGCAACACCTCCGCCAGCACCTGCGAGGGTGACCGAAAGCCAAGGGTCTGTCGAGGCCGCTCGTTGAGTTCTCGAGCGATGGCGTCGAAGTCCGCCTGCGTCAGGGTC
>NZ_JBJLRI010000123.1:0-6307 GCF_050871405.1 Kineococcus esterisolvens | reverse complement strand
GAGGGGCCCCCCACCACCGCTGGGGGGCCCCTCGCCGTCCCCGCCCCGCGCGCTCAGGGGCAGACCAGCACGCTCGCGCCGTCCGGGCCGGGCCGCTCCACCACCCCCAGCCGGGCCAGGTCGGCGACGAACCTCGCCCGCCCCACCGCCTCCCCACCGTTCTCCACCAGGTACTGCGCGTACGCCTGCCGGGTGGTCCCGCCGGTGTCCCACGTCTGCTCGGTGAACCAGACGCGCACGGTGCGGTCCACGCCGGCCCCGTCCAGGGTGGCGGCGGGACCCGCGAACGCGGTGCCGCAGTTCGGGCAGACGGCCGTGCTGTTGCCGCTCTCGTCATCCACACCGCGATGCTGCTCCCGGCCCCGCCCCCGGCGCAGCGGTGCCCGGGGCCCTCACGACGGACGGCGGTACAGCGCCAGGTCGTCCTCCCGCACCCGCGGCGGGCCCTCCGGCCGGTCCGCCCCCGCACGCCCCGCGGGGGCGGGAGCAGCGGCCGGCGCCGGTCCGGTGGCCGGTCCGGGGGCGGGAGACGCCTCCCGGGAGACGTGCGCGGGGTCGTGCGCGGGGTCGTGCGCGGGGTCCGCCTCCTCGTCCCCGGTGCCCTCCGGCAGGTCGTCCTCCGCCTCGACCCGCGCGCGCAGCAGCGCGAACGCCGACCCCGCCGCCAGCGCCGCCGCCAGCACGAGCACCGCCACCTGGGCGGCGTGCGAGAGGAACGACGTGCTCGCCGTCCACGACCCCACCGGCAGCACGTCCACGGCCTGCGCGGCGAACCCCGCCACCCCCGCCAGGGCGGCCAGCGCGCTCACCGCCGCCACGGCGGCCGCGGCCCACCGCGCCCCGGCCCGTGGGACCAGCGCCACCGGCCGCCCGGCGACCACCAGCGCGGCCAGCACCACCGCGCCCAGCGCACCCGCCAGCAGCGGCACGTGCAGCGGCTGCCACTGCCACAGCAGCGACCAGCGCTCCCCGAGCAGCTGCGCCGACGTGGCCCGCACCTGCCCCTCCGGGCCGAGGAGCATCCCCGTCGAGGGGTCCGTCAGCCCGACGACGGCGTCCAGGGAACCGCTCAGGACGCGCCGCGCCGACTCCAGCGCCGCGGCGGGCGGCATCGCCACGGCCGCCGTCAGCGCCCAGCCGCCCCACGCCGGCAGGTGCCGAGCCCGCGGTGGGGCGGCAGCGGTGGTGCTGCGCGCGGGGGCGGCTGCGGCGGGGACCTCGGGGGGAGCCACGCCACGACGCTAGTGCGCCTCACCCACCGCCGGGGGCTCCGCCACCCGGCCGGGCCGCCGGTAGAGGGCGCGGTCCTCCGCGCGCAGCCGCGGGGGGCCGTCGGCGGCCGCGGCGAGGGCCCCCTCCGCCCGTGACGCGGGTGCGGGTCCCGGGCCCGGCTCCGCGCCCCGGGGCCCGGGTGCCGCGGCGGGGGGTCCGGCGGGTTCCACGGGTTCCACGCGTTCCACGGGCTCCAGCGGTTCGGGGCCCGGTCCCGGGAGGGTGGCGGGGGAGCGCCCCGGGCGCAGCAGCACCACCGCGCACAGCACCGCCAGGACCGCCGTCAGCAGCGCCGTGCCCAGCGGGACGCTCGCCTCCAGCCACCCCCACGTGTCCAGCACGAAGTACGGCAGGCCCGCGTCCCCCTCCCCGGACGCGGACACGGTGGCCAGCGAGCCGACCGCCAGGCCCAGCGCGCCCAGCGCCACCACCCCCGCCGACGCCGCCGCGGCCCACCGCTGCACCGGCCCGGGCACCAGCCACCCCGGCCGCCCCACCAGCACCGCGCCGGTGACGGCCAGCAGCCCCACCAACGACGCCAGCAGCGCGCTGCCCGCGGGCACGACGCCGAGCATCGCCGGCCAGCGGTCCGTCAGGCCCAGGGCGGGGGCCCCGCCGTCCGGGCCGCCGTCGGCGGGGAGGTCGCCGAGGCGCCAGCCGAAGTGCTGGCGGTCGCGCGCCCCGGCCAGGAAGCGCCGGCAGCTCTCCCCGGCCAGCAGCACGGGCACCACCGGTGCCAGCGCGAGCAGCCAGGCGGCCCAGGGCCCGGCCGGTGCCTGCGCGTCGCCCGCGCCGTCCGTGCCGACCTCGTCGCCCGCGCCGGCCGTGCCGACCTCGTCGCCCGCGCCGGCCGTGCCCGCGCCGGCCTCGTCGTCCCCGGCCGGGTCCCCGCGCAGCCGCCCGTCCCCACCGCGCCCCGCGGGCGCGCTCCGGCCTGCCATGGCTCGACGTTACGGCGGCCCCGCCCGGACGTCCCCCCGACGGAGCAGCGCGGTTGCGCGGCGTGCGCCGTCCGGAGGCGGCGACACACCCGTCCGTGTGACGGCGCGTGGTGAGCGACGACACCCGGTGTCAGGGTGGCCGGACACCACCCGGTCCAGGGTGGGACGCGCCACCCGGCCGGGCGGCGTCGCGGCAGCCCCGGGAGGCGACCACCATGCACTACTCGCTCGTGAGCTCACCGGTGCTCGGTTTCGACCTGGTCCGCCTGCCGGCGGGCGACTCCACCGCCGAGGTGCTGCTGCGGGCGCTGGACTGCGGCCCGCGCGAGCTGGACGTGCTGGCCGCCCGGCACGACGCCGACGCCCGCGCCCAGGCCTGGCGCAGGGTGCGCGAGGCCCTCCGGGCCGTGCCGCGGATCACCGACGTGCTCGGCCAGGTCGCCGAGGGCCTCGCCGGCGGCGTGTTCGCCGAGGACGTCGTCGGGCCGCGCGTGGAGGCGGGGGTGGTGCGGGTGCTGCAGGGCTCCACGATCGCCGACGCCGACGCCCTCGTGCGCCTGGTGCACCACGACGTCCTCGACTGGACATGGAGCGCCCCGCTGGACGGCGGGCCCCGCCTGCGCACCGAGACCGCCGGCCGCGCCGCCGACGTCCTCGCCGACGCCGCCGTGTCGGCCTACCTCGGCGAGCGGCTGCCCGACGGGGTGCGCCGGGTGCTGGCCGGCCCCTACCTGCACGCCGCGCGCGACCTGGCGCCCCTGCCGTCCGTGCCGGACGGGCTCGGGGAGGCCCAGGCCGGGGTGCAGGAGGTCCTGCAGCGGCTGGCGCGGCTGGACGGCACCGACCGCGCGTGCCTGCGGGCGGTCGCCGACACGCACCGCCCCGGGGGCGGGGAGTGGGCGAGCGCCGTGCACGACGCCTCCTGGGCGGTGCACCTGTCGGGACGCGTCCGCACGGCGGCCGCCGCCCAGATGCTGGCGGTGCGGGCGTTCCGGGCGGGTGGCCTGGACGCCGCCGACGGGGCGGGCGGGCTGTGGAACGTGGTGAGCGGCGTCGTGCACGCCGAGGTCGTCGCCGACGTGCTGGCGTCCGAGACGCGCGAGGTGCTGCTGCGCCCGTGGCGCGCCGCCTTCGGCGACGACTGACCCCACCCGGGCCGGGCCGGGCCGGGCCGGGGCGGGCGGAGCGGGGCGTTCCGGAGCTCCCGGGGACGGTGGGTACCGTGGCGCCGTGGAGTCGCCGACCAGGGGTGCGGTGCGCCTGGCCCGGGCGGGCACCGTGGCGCTGACCGTCGTCGCGCTCGCCTCCACCGCCCACGTCGCCGGCGGCCGGGAGCTGCCGCCGACGCTGGTGCTGCTGGCCCTGGCCGCGCTCACCGGCTGCGCCGCCTTCGCCCTGACCGGCCGGCGCCTGTCCGCACCCGCCCTCCTGACCGTCCTCGGCGCCGGGCAGAGCGCCCTGCACGCCGCGCTCGCGGGTCTCGCCGCCGACACCGTCGACGTGCCCACCCACGGGCACCACCAGGAGTGGGTGCCCCTGGCGACCGGGTCGCTCACGGGCGCCCCGGCCGGGGCCTCGCCGCTGCCGATGCTGCTCGCCCACGCCCTCGCCACCGCCGCCGCGGCCGTCGTCCTCGCCCGCGGCGAACGGGCCGTGTGGTCGCTGTGGGCGTGGCTCCAGCCGCTGCGGGCCGTGGTGCTCGCCGTGCTGCGCCTGCCCGTGCTGCTGCCGGTGGCGCCGGTGCCGGTGGTCGTGGGGGTGCACCCGCGCTCCGTCGTCGCGCGCCGGCCGGCGCGTCGTGGTCCGCCGGCGGTGCCCGCCGTCGCCACGACCACCCGCTAGCCGAAGGAAACACCCACCGTGCGCACCACCCTGCCCTCCACCCTGCCCTCCGCCCCGCCCGCGCGCCTGCTGCTGCCGGCGGCCGGCGCCGCCGCCCTCGTGCTCGCCTCGGCGCTGCCCGCCGCCGCGCACGTGCGCGCGGTGCCCGACGTCACCACCGCCGGCTCCTACAGCGTCGTGACGTTCCGCGTGCCCAACGAGTCCGACACGGCCGCCACCACCTCCCTGGTCGTCGACCTGCCCACCGCCACGCCCTTCACCCACGTCGCCGTCGAGCCCGTCGCGGGCTGGACGGCGACCGTGCAGGAGGGCGCCCTGCCCGAGCCCGTCGAGGTCTCCGGCGCCACGATCACCGAGGCGCCGCTGACCGTCACCTGGACCGCCGACCCGGGCGCCGGCGGGATCGGCGTCGGGCAGTTCCAGGAGTTCGACCTGCAGGTCGGCCCGCTGCCGGCGGAGGGCACCCGCGTGGTGCTGCCGGCGGTCCAGACGTACGCCGACGGCGAGGTGTCCGACTGGTCCCAGGTCGCCGACGCCGGCGCGGCCGAGCCCGACAGCCCCGCCCCGGAGTTCACGACGACCGCCGCGACCGGCGACACCCACGCCGCCCCCGCCGGGAGCGGGGAGTCCACCGGCGGCGGCGTCCAGGCCGCCCCCGCCGGGTCCGGCAGCACGTCCGGCGCGGCGTCGGGCGGTGACGGGGTGGCTCGCGCCCTCGGCGCCGCCGGGCTGGTGCTGGGGGCCGCGGCGCTCGCTCTGGCCCTGCTGCGCCGCCGCGGCACCGCCGCCGGCTGACGCCCCGCCCCCGCCCGCGGGGACCGGTGACGTCGCGACGTCCCCGGTCCCCGCGGAGCGGCCCCTCCCGCGCTACCACGCCCGGCCGGGGCGCCCCCGCACGTCCCCGCGGCGTGTCCCTCCTCCGTCGCGACCCGGGGTTCAAGGTTCCGCCGCTCGCGCCGATGGAGTAGGGAGCCGCCCGCTGGGGGCGCGCCGAGCGAAGGGACGTGTGCAGCGTGCGCGAGAGGATCCGCGTCCTGGTCGTCGACGACTCGGTGGTGGTGCGGCGCATCGTCACCGACGTCCTCGCCTCCGACCCCGTCATCGAGGTCGTCGGCACGGCGCCCAACGGCAAGGTCGCCCTGGAGAAGATCCAGCAGCTGAAGCCCGACGCGGTGACGCTCGACATCGAGATGCCCGTCATGGACGGCCTGCAGACCATCAAGGAGATCCGCCGCGTCGACCGCCGGCTGCCGGTGGTCATGTTCTCCACGCTCACCGAGCGCGGCGCCACCGCCACCCTCGAGGCGCTGTCCTCCGGCGCCTCGGACTACGTCACGAAGCCCGCGAACGTGGGCAGCGTCAGCGAGTCCATGGAGTCGGTGCGCGCCGAGCTGATCCCCAAGATCAAGGCGCTGGTGCCGGGCGTCGCCGAGCCGCGCTCGGCGGTCGTCGCGCGCCCCGCCACGCCCGTCGCCCTGCGGGCCCGCAGCGGCGCGGCCAGGACGCCCCGCGCCCTGGTCGTGGGCTCCTCCACCGGTGGCCCCGAGGCCCTGTCCAGCGTGCTGGCGAAGCTCCCCGCCGGCCTCGGCGTCCCGGTGCTCGTCACCCAGCACATGCCGCCGGTGTTCACCCGCATGTACGCCCAGCGCCTCGACAAGGTCAGCGCGCTCACCGTCGTCGAGGCCGTCGACGGGCAGAGCGTCGAGGCCGGCACCGTGTACGTGGCCCCCGGGGACTTCCACATGGAGGTCGTCCGGCGCGGGTCCGCGCTGGTCGTCAAGCTGCACCAGGGCCCGCCGGAGAACTTCTGCCGCCCCGCCGTCGACGTCATGGTGCGTTCCGCCGTCGCCGCGTTCGGCGGGGAGCTGCTCGCCCTGGTCCTCACCGGGATGGGCTCGGACGGCAAGCTCGGCTGCAAGGCCGTCGCCGAGGCCGGCGGCCAGGTCGTCGTGCAGGACGAGGCCACCTCCGTGGTGTGGGGGATGCCGGGCGCCGTCGCCCGCGAGGGCCTCGCCGACGAGGTGCTGCCCCTGAGCGCCATCCCCGACGCCCTGCTGCGCCGCCTCGGCGGTGCACGACCCGCCGCACCCGCGCGCACCCCGCTCCCGGCGGCCCCGGCCGCCGCTGCCCGCACCACCGCGCCCGTCGTCGGCGCCGGTCGTCCGGGCAGCCTCGCGGGGCGGGGGGCGCCCGGCCCCCGCCCCGCCCCCCCCGCCCCCCCCCCCCCCCCACGCACGACGGTACATTACAAA
>NZ_JBJLRI010000122.1:0-6616 GCF_050871405.1 Kineococcus esterisolvens | reverse complement strand
CCGCTGAGTCGTTGAAGGCAGAAGCCCGCGCCCCCCCCCCCCCCCCCCCCCGCCCCCCCCCCCCCCCCCCCCCCCCCCCCCCCCCCCCCCCCCCCCCCCCCCCCCCCCCCCCACGGGCTGGAACCGGCGGACCTGACGCGGCTGTGGGAGGTCGACGACGCCGTCCTGCACTCCCTGCGCGAGGGCCTGGTGGTGCTGGACCCCGCCGGGCGGGTGCAGGTCGTCAACGACGAGGCGCGCCGCCTCCTGCCGCCGGGGCCGGAGGGCGCCGGCGGCGGGGAGGCGGGGGTGGAGCTGCCCCCGGCGGTGCGCCGCCTCGTCGACGCCGGGGAGGACGTCGTGGACGACGTGCAGGTCACCGACGACCGCGTCCTGGTCGTCAGCCGGCTCGACGCCCGCTGGGAGGGCCGCCGCGTCAGCACCGTCGTCACCCTGCGCGACCACACCGAGCTGCAGGCCCTCACCCGGGACCTCGACGCCGTGCGGGGCCTGGCCGAGGCGCTGCGCTCGCAGGCGCACGAGGCGGCGAACCGGCTGCACGTCGTGGTCACCCTGGTCGAGCAGGGCCGCACCGCGCAGGCGGTCGAGTTCGCCACCGCCGAGCTGGCCGCCGCCCAGGAGCTCACCGACCTCGTCGTCGCCGACGTCGCGGACCCGGCGGTGGCGGCGCTGCTGGTGGGCAAGTCCGCGCAGGCCGCCGAGCGGGGCGTGGAGCTGGAGGTGGAACCGGACACGGCGCTGCCCGCGGGGCTGCTGCCGGCGCGCGACCTGGTCACGGTCGTCGGCAACCTCGTGGACAACGCGGTGGAGGCGGCGATGGCGGCGCCCGAGCCGCGGTGGGTGCGGGTGCGCACCGGGTTCGCCGACGGCGTTGTGGAGGTGCGGGTGACCGACTCGGGGGAGGGCCTGCCACCGGGAGGGCTGGAGCTGGCGGTGCAGCGCGGCTGGTCGCGCAAGGAGCAGCGGCTCACCCCGCACGGCGCGCACGGGCTGGGCCTGGCGCTGGTGGGACAGGTGGTGCGCCGCCACGGCGGGTCGATGGCGGTGGAGGAGCCCGTCACCCTCGACGACGGCGGCGGCACGCTCGTGGTGCGCCTGCCCGTGGGCGCGGTGGGGGAGCGGGCGTGATCCGGGTCCTGGTCGTGGAGGACGACCCGGTGCTGGCCGCCGCGCACGCGCGGCTGGTCGAGGCGGTCGCCGGGTTCACCGTCGTCGCCGCCGTGCACTCCGGCCGGGAGGCGCTGGCCGCCGTCGGCGCCGGCGGGGTGGACCTGGTGCTGCTGGACATGACGCTGCCCGACATGGACGGCCTGCAGGTCCTGCGGGCGCTGCGCGCCGCGGCCGTCGGCGCGGACGTCGTCGCCGTCACCGCCGCCCGCGAGCCGGGCGTGGTGCGCCAGGCGCTGTCGATGGGCGTCGTGCAGTACCTGCTGAAGCCGTTCACGGCGGCGTCGCTGGAGGAGCGGCTGCACTCCTACGCCCGCTTCCGCGAGGAGGTGGCCCGTGCGGCGGGCGGGGGAGGTGACGTCCTGGACCAGCGGGCCATCGACGAGGCCCTGTCGCAGCTGCGCACCGCCGCGGGCCCGGCGCGCGGCGTGACGCCCGCGACCCTGCAGGCCGTCGTCACCGCGCTGCGCGGCGCCGCGCCGGGCGCGGGCCTGTCCGCCGCGGAGGCGGCCGCCGCCACCGGCCTGTCGCGGGTCAGCGCCCGCCGCTACCTGGAGCACCTGGCCGGTGCCGGCCGCGTGCGCAAGGAACCCCGCTACGGCGGGTCCGGGCGCCCGGAGCTGGCGTACCTGCCGACGCCGCGGCTGTGAGGACCCGGGCCGCGGGTCAAGCCGCGCCGGTGCGCTGGTGCTCCCGCGGGGCCGCCGCCCGCCCGGCCGGCCGCCCCGGCACTCGCGCCGCCAGCTCGTGCGGCGGCACCGGGCGGCTGAACAGCCAGCCCTGCGCCAGCGGGCACCCCATCCCGGTGAGCAGCCGCGCCTGCTCGGGCGTCTCCACGCCCTCGGCGATCACCCGCAGGCCCAGCGCGTCGCTCAGCGACAGCAGCGCCTCGAGCATGCCCGCCCGCCGCGGCGACGTGGTGATGTCGGCGGTGAAGACGGCGTCCAGCTTCAGGTAGTCCGCCGGCAGCGTGTCCAGGCGGCTGAACGCCGAGTAGCCGGTGCCGAAGTCGTCGATGGCGACACCGATGCCGTGGGCGCGCAGCGCCCGCAGCGCGGTGAGCGCGGCCTGGCCGGAGGCGTCCACGACGCTCTCGGTGACCTCCAGGACCAGCGACGCGGCGGGGAACCCGGTCTCGGCCAGGACCTCCAGGACCCTCTCGGGGTAGTCCCGGCACGCCAGCTCCCGGCCGGACACGTTCACGGTGAGGACGAGGTCGCGGTCCCACGCGCGGCGCACCGCCAGGGCGCCGCGGCACGCGTCGGCCAGCACCGCCTGCCCCAGCTCGCGCACGAGACCGGTGGTCTCGGCGGCGTGCACGAACTCCAGCGGGGGCACCTGCCCGCGCACCGGGTGCGTCCAGCGGGCCAGGGCTTCGACGCCCACCACGGCGCCGTCGGCGAGGTCGACGATCGGCTGGAACCAGGCGCGCACGTCCCCGGCCGCGAGGGCGTCGGCGAGGTCGCGCGCCAGCACCGCCGAGGCGTCGTCGGCCAGGCGCGCCCGCCCGCGGCCGGCGGCCTTGGCCGCGTACAGGGCGCTGTCGGCGCGGCGCATCAGGTCCGCGCCGCTCTCGCCGGGCAGCAGCTCCGCCACGCCGCAGGACAGCCCGGCACGGCTGCCGGCGGTGCGCAGCCGCTCCACCGCCTCCAGCGCCGCCGGACCGGCCGCGCCGGGCAGCAGCACCGCGAACTCGTCACCGCCGTAGCGGGCGAGCACCGCCCCCGGCGGCAGGGCGCGACGGCACTCCTCGCCCACCGCGCGCAGCAGGTCGTCGCCGGCGGCGTGCCCGGAGCGGTCGTTGACGCGCTTGAAGTGGTCCACGTCCAGCAGCGCCGCCGACAGCGGAACCCCGGTGCGCTCGGCGACGGCCAGGGCGCCGTCGAGGGCGTCGTCGAAACCGCGCCGGTTGGCCAGGCCCGTCAGGCTGTCGCGCCCGGCGCTGGAGGCGCGCTGCACGAGGATCCCGACGACCGTCGAGACGACGACGAGCACGGCCCCCAGGGCCACCGCCACGCCGGGCGTCATCCCCGGCCGGTCGCCCAGCACCCCGGCGGCGGCGGCGGCCAGGGCCGTCAGGTGCGCCAGCGACTGGCGCCACGTGAAGAAGAAGACGACGTCGACCGCGACGAACAGGTACACGGTGCTGATGGCCAGCGCGGTCGCGATGGAGGGGCAGTGCGGCACCGCGAGCGTGATGAGGGCCGTGCCGAGCCCCACCACGACGTGGAAGGCCCACCGCGGCAGCAGGTGCCCGCGCAGCAGCAGGGCCGCCCCGGCCAGCAGGGCGGTGGTCGCCAGCGCCCCGAGCTGCGCCTGCGCGCTCGCCGACGGGAACGGCGAGCCCAGCACCACCGCGAGCGCCGAGCCGCCGCCGGCCAGGTAGAACGCGCCCGCGGTCGGGCCCATCACGCGCGGCGTCGCCACGGTGGGGGCGGGGCGGGGAGCGGGCACGGTGGTTCGTCGGCGCCGCCGGCGCCGCGCTGGAGCGCGCCCACCCGGGCGGGTCAACGCGCGGCCCCCTAGGGTGCGGGGCGTGGCTGCAGCGGAACGCATCACCGACCGGGTCGTCTACCACGGCGAGGGGCCGTGCTGGTCCCCCTCGTGGGGAGGGCTGCGGTTCGTCGACATGCTCGCGGGCGACGTGCTCACCCTGGCCCCCTCGGGGGAGACGGTGCGCCGCCGCTACGGCGACGTCGCGGCCGTCGTGCGGCCCCGCGCCGCTGGCGGAGCGGTCGTCGCGGTGGAGCGCGGGTTCGTCCTGGAGGACGCCGACGGCTCCCTGACGCCGCTGCCCGAGCTGTGGGGCGCCGAGGCGGGGCTGCGGATGAACGAGGGCGGCTGCGACCCCGACGGGCGCTTCTACGTCGGGTCGATGGCGTACGAGCAGGCCGGCGGCGCCGGCGAGGGCCGCGGCTCGGTGTTCCGCCTGGACCCGGACGGCTCGGTGAGCACCGTGCTGACGGGCGTGACGATCTCCAACGGGCTGGGTTTCAGCCCCGACGGCGCGCTGGCCTACTACAACGACACCCCCACCGGCCGCACCGACGTCTTCGACTACGACCGCGACGGCGGGCTGACGAACCGCCGCCCGTTCGCGCAGGTCAACGACGACTCCGGGGCGAACAACCCCGACGGGCTGTGCGTGGACGCCGAGGGCGGGGTGTGGACGGCGCTGTTCGGCGGCTCGGCGGTGCGCCGCTACGCCCCGGACGGCACGCTGGACGCGGTCGTGGAGGTGGGCGCCCGCCAAGTGACGGCCTGCACCTTCGGCGGGGCGGACCTGGACGAGCTGTTCATCACGACGTCGAGGGAGAACCTCGCCGACGACGACGACCCGGCGGCGGGCAGCGTCTTCCGGTTCGTGCCGGGGGTGCGGGGCCTGCCCGTGCTGCCCTTCGCGGGCTGAGGCGGGCCGGTCCGGCGGACCGCTGCGCGCGGTCCCGGCCGGTCAGCCCGCCGCGGCGGCGTCCTGCTCGTGGCGCACGAGCGGCTGGGGGGCCGGGGAACCACCGTCGGTGCGGCCGGCGGCCTCGTCGCGCAGCCGCTGCGCGAACTCCTCGGCCATCATGAGCTTGTCGCGCAGCTTCTCCACGCGGGCGTCGGCCGCGGCGCGGAAGGTGTCGAGCTGGTCGAACAGCTCCCCGCGGGGGGTGGTGGAGGGCGTGCGGCCGTCGAGGGCGTCGAGGATGCCGAGCAGTTCGCGCATCTCGTCGAGGGAGAAGTCCAGCGGCTTCATCCGCTTGAGGACCAGCAGCCGGTACACGTCCCTCTCGGTGTACAGGCGGAACCCGCCGGGGGTGCGCGCGGAGGGGGTGACCAGGCCCATCTCCTCGTAGTAGCGGATCGTGCGGAAGCTGTAGCCGACGCGCTCGACCACCTCGCCGATCTGCATGAGCTCGCTCACCGGCAGCTCCTCCCGTCCCCCGTCGCCGGGCCGTGCGGGCACCGGCCCGCGGTCCAGCGTTCGATCGTACGCGCCGGCACGTCCCCTCCGGCCCCGTGCGGGCCGTCGGCCACCCGTGCGGAGGGGGTGTTCAGCCCGGACGGGTCTGGCTAGGGTTCGGCACGTGACGCGACGTGCGGGGGGAGCGGCGCCGCTGTCCGCGTGCCGGGCCGTCGCGGCCGAGGGCACCTCCCGCCGCACGCTGCTGCTGGCCGCCGCCGGGGTCCTGCCCCTGCTGGCCGCCGCGCCCGCCGCCGCGGCCCCGCTCCACCCCGGTGAGGACCGGGTCGAGGCCGCCCGGGCCGCCGCCGAGGGGGCCGCCGCCCGCGTCGCCGCGCTGCAGGGCGAGCTGGCCCGGCAGCAGGCCGACCTCGACGCCGCGCACGTGCGCCTCTCGGTCGCCGTGGAGGACCACCACGAGGCCGACGCCCTCCTGCAGCAGCGGGCCGCCGACGCCGCCCGGGCCGCCGGCGCCGCCGACGCGGCCCGCGCCGAGCTGGCCGGCGCGCGCGAGGCCCTGGGGCACCTGGCCTCCAGCAGCTACCGCAGCGCCGCCGGCGAGCTCGGCCCGCTGGCGTCGGTGCTGGCCGGCGGGTCCACGCAGGACCTGCTGGACCGGTCCGCCACCCTCGCGCGCCTCACCGCGCGCCGCGACGACGCCGTCACGCGCGCCGGTGAGGCCCAGCGGCGCGCCGAGACCACCCGCGCCGAGGCCGAGGCCGCCGCCGGCGCTCAGCGGCGGGCCACCGAGGCCGCCGCCGCCGCCCGCGCCGCGGCCGAGGAGGCCGCCGCCGGGGCCGAGGCGCTGCTGGCCGCCACGCGGGCGCGCACCGAGCAGACGCTGGCCGAGCTGGCGCAGCTGCGCAGCACCTCCGTGGAGCTGGAGCGCCAGCGCCAGGCCGCTCTGGTGGCCGAGGAGGAGGCGCGTCGCGAGGCCGCCGCCCGCGCCGGGCTCACCGGGGTCGCCGGGGTCGCCGAGCCCGTGCCGGCTGCCGCCGGTCCCACCCCCGGGGCGGACACCGCCGTCGCCTGGGCGCTGGCCCAGCTCGGCAAGCCCTACCGGTGGGGCGGGGAGGGCCCCGACGCCTTCGACTGCTCCGGGCTGACCCAGCGCGCCTGGGAGGCCGCCGGGGTGCGCCTGCCGCACTCCTCGCGGCTGCAGTTCTCCGGCGAGGCGAAGGTCGCGCTGGCGGACCTGCGGGCCGGGGACCTCGTCTTCTACGCCACCGACACCGCCGACCCCTCGACGGTCCACCACGTCGGCGTGGTGGTGTCGCCCGGGCGGATGGTGGAGGCCCCCCACACCGGGGCCGTGGTGCGCACCGCCTCGATCTACCGCTCCGGCCTGCTGGCGCAAGGCACCCGGCCGAGCTGAGCCGGACCCCTCCGGGGGGGGGGGGGGGGGGGGGGGGGGGGGGGGGGGGGGGGGGGGGGGGGGGGGGGGGGGGGGGGCGGTTGCGGGGTCGTGGGTCGCCTCGAGCTAGCCTTACCCCACAAGGAGCC
>NZ_JBJLRI010000121.1:0-6699 GCF_050871405.1 Kineococcus esterisolvens | reverse complement strand
CCCAGGATCTGCCACCTGGCAGATCCTGGGGGCCCTCGCGCGTGCGGCGGGGTCAGCCCCGCAAGGAGGCCATCCACGCCTCGACGGCGTCCGCCTCCCGCGGCAGCGCCGCGGAGAGGTTCTCCACGCCGTCCTCGGTGACCAGCACGTCGTCCTCGATGCGCACGCCGATGCCGCGCAGCTCCGCCGGGGCAAGTTCGTCCTCGCTCTTGACGTAGATGCCCGGCTCGATGGTGAAGACCATGCCCGGGCGCAGCTCGGCGTCCAGGTACATCTCCCGTCGCGCCTGTGCGCAGTCGTGCACGTCCAGGCCCAGGTGGTGGCTCGTGCCGTGCGCCATCCAGCGCCGGTGGTACTGCCCCTCGGGCTCCAGCGAGGTGGCCGCGTCGACCGGGAGCATCCCCCAGGCCGAGAGGCGGTCGGCGACCACGCGCATCGCCGCCTCGTGCACGTCCCGGAACTTCACGCCCGGCCTCGCCACCGCGAACGCGGCGTCCGCGGCGTCCAGGACCGCCTGGTAGACGCGGCGCTGCGCGTCGGTGAACCGGCCGTCCACCGGGAGGGTGCGGGTCACGTCGGCCGTGTAGAGGGAGTCCGCCTCCACCCCGGCGTCCAGCAGCAGCAGGTCCCCGGCGCGCACCGGGCCGTCGTTGCGGATCCAGTGCAGCGTGCAGGCGTGGTCACCGGCGGCGGAGATGGTCTCGTACCCCACGCCGTTGCCCTCCACGCGCGCGGTCCCGTCGAAGGCCGCCTCCACGACGCGCTCGCCGCGCGGGTGGCCGACGGCCCGGGGCAGGGCGCGCACGACCTGCTCGAAGCCGCGGACGGTGGCCGCGACGGCCCCGCGCAGCTGCTGCACCTCCCAGGCGTCCTTGACCAGCCGCAGCTCGGACAGGGCGGTGGCCAGCTCGTCGTCGGCGGCGGCGACCTCGTCGGCCGCGCCGGTGCGCAGCGGCCCGACCAGGGCGGTCACGGCCGGGTCCGCGTCGGCGACCACCCGCAGGCCGGCGGTGGCGGGCTCGGCCACCGAGGCGCCCAGGTCCTCGGCCAGCAGGGCCACGTCGCGGCAGGCGATGCCGGTGGCGGCCTCCTGGGCCGCCAGGCCGGGCCGGGGGCCCACCCACAGCTCGCCGTAGCGGGCGTTCGCGTAGAACTCCTCGGAGTCGCGGCTGCCCTGCGGGCGCAGGTACAGCACGGCCTCGTGGCCGTGCCCCTCGCCGTCACCGCCGGCGTCCGCCCCGCCCTCGCCGGGGCCGCCGGCGCGCGGGTGCAGCACGAGCACCGCGTCGGCCTCGCGGTCGGTGCCCAGGCCCGTCAGGTGCGCGAACGCCGAGTGCGGCCGGTAGCGGTAGTCGCAGTCGTTGGAGCGGCGCACGAGCGGACCGGCC
Organism: Kineococcus esterisolvens; assembly: GCF_050871405.1. Lineage (NCBI taxonomy): Bacteria > Bacillati > Actinomycetota > Actinomycetes > Kineosporiales > Kineosporiaceae > Kineococcus > Kineococcus esterisolvens. Next base: position 5,311 of record NZ_JBJLRI010000121.1, on the reverse strand, counting down.
GGCACGACGAGGACCTCCCCGGGGAACAGCGAGGAGAGCGCCGCCCGGCGGCGGGCGGCGTACGGGGCTGCCTCGGCCGGCGCCTCGTCCTCGGCGGGGCGCGGGCCCCAGCCCTGCGCGATGAAGCGGCGGAACGCGGCCGAGCGCGGCACCGACCGGTGCGACTTCGGGTCCTCGTCGCCGTCGGCGGGGGCGGGCTCCCGCCCCTCCGGGTGCTGCGCGTCGAGCAGCTCCGTCACGGAGCTCCCCGGCTCGGCGCCCGCGGTGGCCGGCGTGGTGGTCGACTGGGTCGCTGCAGGGCTCACCCGCCCATCATCCCCCCGCCGCGCCGGGAGCACCCGCCCCGCACCTCGATCACGGACGGTGACCGCCAGGTTGACGCCCCGCGTGCGGCGTAGGACGGTGAAGCATGAGCGGTACGGCGCGGTGCCCCCGCTGCGACGACCCGGTGCGGGCGCCCAGCATCTGGCACTCCTCGGCGACCTGCGCGGCCCACGGCGAGGTGGTGCCCCTGCAGCCGGCGCAGCCCGCGGACGCGGCGCACCTGGAGTGGATCGCCCGCCGCTCCGACGTGCCCGTGTGGCTGCCGTGGCCCCTGCCGCCGGGGTGGCTGCTCACCGGCACCCGCTGCGTGCGCGACGACCGGCACGACGCCCAGGCGGTCGTCGTGGCCGTCAGCGGACCACACCACGGCCCGTCCACCGGGCCGCCGGTGGGGGAGCTGCTGCTGGTCTCCGAGCAGCCGGGCACGGGCCTGGGAGCCCACCTGGCCGGGCGCGAGGACGTCGACCCCGGTGACGGCCTGGTCTCCGGGACGCCCGCCGCGCGCCTGCACGCCGCGGGGGCCGCCACCCCGCTGTGGCCGGTGCCGGCCGACGGCGACCGCGCCGTCCTGGTGGGGGAGGCCGGCGGGGTGTGGCTGTGGGCGCTGCTGTGGCCGGCGACCGCCGGCGCGACGGTGCTGGACGACCTGGAGCTCGTCGACCTGCGGGAACGGCCGCACCCCCCGGACGTGCCCTGCGGGGCGATGTCACCGCGCGTGCAGTGGGTGTGAGCGGCCGGCCACCCACCGCGCGGTGACTGTGCGTCGCGAGGGGCGGTGGGCGTTCGCGGGTAAGCTCGCCCGGTGCGCATCGACCTGCACACGCACTCCACCGCCTCCGACGGCACCGAGCCACCCTCCGGGGTCGTCGAGTCCGCCGCCCGGGCAGGCCTGGACGTCGTGGCCCTCACCGACCACGACACCACCAGCGGCTGGACCGAGGCCCTGCGCGCCGGCGAGCGGCTCGGGGTGCGCGTGGTCCCCGGCATGGAGGTCAGCTGCCTCGCGCACGGGGTCTCGGTGCACCTGCTCTCGTACTGGCACGACGCCGCCGACGCCTCGCTGGAGCACATGCTCGACGCCTCCCGCACCTCCCGGCGAACCCGCGCCCGCAGCATGGTCGAGCGGATGACCGCCGACACCGGCCTGCGCTGGGAGGACGTGCTGGCGCACGTGCACGGCCAGGCCACCATCGGGCGGCCCCACATCGCCGACGCCCTCGTGGCCGCCGGCGTCGTCGCCGACCGGGACGAGGCCTTCGCCACCGTGCTGTCCGGGCGCAGCCCCTACTTCGTGCCGCACACCGCCCCCGACCCCCTGGAGGCGATCACCCTGGTGCGCGCCGCGGGCGGCGTGCCCGTGCTGGCCCACCCGGCCGCCTCCAAGCGAGGCAGCTGCATCGGCGACGCCGACGTGGAGGCCATGGTCGAGTGCGGCCTGGTCGGCCTGGAGGTCGACCACCGCGACCACAGCGACGCCGAGCGCCGCCACCTGCGCGCGCTGGCCCGGTCCCTGGACCTGCTGGTCACCGGCTCCAGCGACTACCACGGCACCGGCAAGCACAACCGCCTCGGGGAGAACACCACCGACCCGGACGTCCTGGACGAGCTGCGGGCCCGGGCCGGCACGCCCGCCCCGAGCGCGGTCCGCACCGGGGACGAGGTCCGCGGCACGTGAACTGGCAGTTGTTCGGTGAGACCTTCGTCACCCTCTTCGTCATCATGGACCCGCTGGGCACCGTGCCGATCTTCCTGGGCCTCACGGCCCCCTTCACCACCGCCGAGCGTTCCCGCGCCGCCCGCCAGGCCGTCCTGGTGGCGCTCGGCGTCATCGTCGCCTTCGCCCTGTTCGGCCAGCGCATCCTGGACTACCTGCACATCAGCCTGCCCGCCCTGCAGGCCGCCGGTGGTTTGCTGCTGCTGCTCATCGCGCTGGAGCTGCTGACCGGCAAGGGCGACGAGCCCACCTCGACCGTCGGCGTCAACGTGGCCCTCGTGCCGCTGGGGACGCCGCTGCTGGCGGGGCCGGGCGCCATCGTGGCCACCATGGTCTACGTGCAGCAGTCCCGCGGCTGGGACGACCACCTCGCCATCGCCGCCGGCGTGCTGGCCGTGCACGTCACGCTCTACCTGGCGATGCGCTTCGCCGGGGTCGTGCACCGGGTGCTCGGCGACTCCGGGGTCCTGCTGGTCACCCGCGTGGCGGGTCTGCTGCTGTCCGCCATCGCCGTGCAGCTCGTGGCCGACGCGGTGCGCGCCTTCGTCACGGGCGAGGCCTGAAGCCGGCCGCCGCCTCCAGGGACGGCAGCCCCACCAGGGCCGCGCGCAGGTCGTCCCCGCCCAGGTCCGCCCCCTCCGGCGCGCCGGCGAACAGCTCGCGGGCCCAGCCCGGCAGCAGGGCCACGGCCAGACCGGTGGCCCGCACCCACGGCCGCGGCGCCCCCCGGGGCGCCGGCAGCGGCGTCCGCCCGCGCGCGCCGCGCCGGTCCCCGTGGCCGTCCACCGCGCCGTCGGAGCCCACGGGACGCAGGGGACCCGGCTCCGGGGCGCCGGTCGCGTCCCGGCGCACCCGCTCCAGGTCGGCGTCCACCTCGGTCAGGCAGCCGGGCAGGTCGTCGGGCTCGGCGCCCAGCAGCACGGCCCCGGCGCTCTGCTCGTGCACGTACCGCTCGGCGTCCTCCCGCTCCGGGGCCCGGCCCGCCGCGGCGGCGGTGCGCAGCACGCAGGCCACGCGCAGCGCGTGCCGCAGAGCGGCGGTGTCCGGGTCCGAGCCCTCCGCGCGCACGTGCACGTCGCCGTCCAGGGCGCGCTCGCGAGCGGCCAGCGCCAGCGCCCGGCACGGGTCCGCGCCCACCGCGCGCAGCAGGGCCGCGGTGCTCGCCGCCCGCTGCCAGTGCGCCCGCGGGTCCCGGGCGGCGAGCTCCCGCAGCAGCGGGTGCAGCTCCTCCAGGAGGCCGGCCGTGAGCAGCGCCACCTCCAGGACGGGGCCGTCGTGCAGGCGCGCCGACACCGACGGGGGCCGGGTGGCGGCCCCGGGCGGGGAGGTCGGGGGGTGAACGGGCACGGCCCCACCCTGCGCGGGTGGGGCCGTGATCGCAGCTCGGGCGTCAGTCGGCGGCGGGTGCCGGCTGCCCGGCGCCGTCGGCCTGCGCCGACGAGCGGCTGCGCGTGCGACGGCGGCGCCGGGGAGCGGCGTCGCCCGCAGGTGCGGTCCCGGTGCCGTCGCTCGTGCCGTCGGTGCCCGCCGCGGTGTCCCCGGTCGCCGGGGCCTCACCGCTGCGGGTGCGCCGGCGCTGGCGGGTGCGCGCGGGCCGCTCGCTGCGGGGCTCCCCCACGGCTGCGTCCGGGCCCGTGGCCGGCTCGGGCGCGGCGTCCGGGCGGGTGCGCGCCGGCTCGCCGCGGCGAGGTCGGCGGCCCTTGGCGGCGCCGACCTCGCCCAGGTCCTCGACCTCCTCGGCCTCCAGCCCGGCGCGGGTGCGCTGCGTGCGCGGCAGCCGCCCCGTCGTGCCGGCCGGGATGCCCAGGTCCTCGAACAGGTGCGGCGAGCTGGAGTACGTCTCCGCCGGCTCACCGAAGCCCAGGTTCAGGGCCTTGTCCACCAGCGCCCAGCGCGGCAGGTCGTCCCAGTCGACGAACGTCACCGCGGTGCCGGTGTTGCCGGCCCGGCCGGTGCGCCCGATGCGGTGCAGGTAGGTCTTCTCGTCCTCGGGGCACTGGTAGTTCACGACGTGCGTGACGTCCTCGACGTCGATGCCGCGGGCGGCCACGTCGGTGGCCACGAGGACGTCGACCTTGCCGGAGCGGAAGGCCCGCAGGGCCTGCTCGCGCGCGCCCTGGCCGAGGTCGCCGTGGATGGAGGCCGCGGCGAAGCCCCGCTCGGTGAGCTGCTCGGCCACCGAGGCGGCCGTGCGCTTGGTGCGGCTGAACACGATGGTCAGCCCGCGGCCCTCCGCCTGCAGCATGCGGGCGAGCACCTCGACCTTGTCCATCGCATGCGTGCGGTACACGAACTGGGTGATCGCGGCGACGGTGGCACCGTCGTCGGTGGGGTCCACCGCGCGGATGTGGGTGGGCTGGCGCATGTACGAGCGCCCCAGGGCCACCACGGCGCCCGGCATCGTCGCCGAGAACAGCATCGTCTGGCGGGCCGGGGAGGTCTGCCCGAGCAGGCGCTCCACGTCGGGCAGGAAGCCCAGGTCCAGCATCTCGTCGGCCTCGTCGAGCACCACGCAGGTGACGTGCGAGAGGTCCAGGTGCTTCTGCTGCGCCAGGTCCAGCAGGCGCCCGGGGGTGCCCACGACGACGTCGACGCCCTTGGCGAGCGCCTCGATCTGCGGCTCGTAGGCGCGACCGCCGTAGACGGTGAGGATGCGGGCCTTGCGGATGCGGCTGGCGGTGGTGAGGTCGCCGGCGACCTGGGTGGCCAGCTCGCGCGTGGGCACGATCACGAGCGCCTGCGGCTTGCCGGGGGCCGCCAGCGCCTCGTACGCCGGCTCACCCGGGACGGCGGTGCGCTGCAGCAGCGGCACGCCGAAGCCGAGCGTCTTGCCCGTCCCGGTCTTGGCCTGGCCGATGATGTCGTGGCCCGACAGGGCCACCGGCAGGGTCATGGCCTGGATGGGGAACGGCGAGGTGATGCCCGCGCCGGCGAGGGCGCGGACGATGCGCTCGTCCACCCCGTGGGCGGCGAAGCCGCTCTCCGGCGCGCTCGCGGTGGTGGTCTCGGTGGGATCGGTGGTCTCGGGGGTCGTGGTCGACCCCGCTGCGTCGGTCATGCGTCTCCCGTGCGGGGCGGCGGCGGCCCGGCACCGGGCGCCCTGCGGGGAGGGAGCGCCGAGAGGTTCGTCGGCGGCGCCCCGTCACGGGCTCGTCCTGCGGTGCGCGGCCGCGTCGCGGCAGTCGGCAGCCGATCGTGACTGACGACCGGGCAACCCTGAACACGGCCATGGTAACCGTCGGCGACCGACGACGGCGCCGCGGGCGCGCACCG
>NZ_JBJLRI010000120.1:0-7208 GCF_050871405.1 Kineococcus esterisolvens | reverse complement strand
CCCCCCCCCCCCCCCCCCCCCCCCCCCCCCCCCCCCCCCCCCCCCCCCCCCCCCCCCCGGCCCCCCCCCCCCCCCCCCCCCCCCCCGGTGCTGCTGCTCCTGCACGGTTTCGGTTCCGACCAGGGGGTGTGGGAGCGGCTGTCGCCGTCCTTCCTCGCCGGGCACCGCGTCGTCCTGGTGGACCAGGCGGGTGCCGGCCGCTTCGACGCGGACGCCTACGACCGCGAGAGGTACTCCACCCTGGACGGGTACGCGGCCGACCTGGTGGAGGTGTGCGAGGAGCTGGACCTGCGCGACGTCGCCGTGGTGGCGCACAGCGTCAGCTCGATGATCGCCGCGCGCGCCGCGCTGCGCGTCCCGGGGCGCTTCCGCCAGATCTTCATGCTCGCGCCGTCGGCGCGCTACACCGACGACCCCGCCCAGGGGTACGACGGCGGTTTCTCCGCCGAGGACGTCGACGAGCTGCTGGGTTCGCTGGACCACAACTACCTGTCCTGGACCGCGGACGTCGGACCCATGATCATGGGCAACCCGGACCGCCCCGAGCTCGGCGAGGAGTTCACCGGATCGTTCCGCCGCCTCGACCCGGGCACGGCGCACCGCTTCGCGCGGGCGACGTTCCTGACCGACTCGCGCGAGCTGCTGACCCGCGTGAGCGTGCCGACGACCGTGCTGCAGTGCCGTGACGACGCCCTGGCTCCCGACTCCGCGGTCCGGGAGGTCGTGGCGCGCCTGCCGCACGGCTCCCTCGTGCCGCTGCGGGCGTCCGGGCACTGCCCGCACGTCAGCGCGCCCGCGGAGACGGCGGCGGCGATCCTCGAGCACCTGCTGCCTCGGCCGTGACGGCCGGCGAGGCCCCCGCGGTCGCCTCACCCCGGGACGCGCCCGGAGGCACGCCGGGCGACGCGGCGGGACCGTTCGAGGAGCTGTTCGAGGACGCCCCCTGCGGGTACCTCACGACGGACGACGACGGCAGGGTCACCCGCGTCAACGCGACGTTCCTCGCCTGGTCGGGGCACCGGCGCGAGGACCTGCTGGGCTCGGCGTTCAGCCGCCTGCTGCCGGTGGGCGACCGGATCCTGTGGTCCACCCACAGCGCACCGCAGCTCGGCACGACCGGCGGCGTCAGCGAGGTGGTCGCCGAGGTCGTCGCCGCCGACCGCACGCGCCGGCCCGCCCTCATCACCGCCACCCGCGTCCCCGCCCGGGACGGCGCGGCCGCCGAGGTGCGGATCATCGTGTTCAGCGCCCCCGAGCGCCGCGCCCACGAGCGCGAGCTCGTCGCGGCGCTGCAGCGCGTGGAGGACTCGGAGAACCGCCGGGCCGCCGCGGAGGCGGACGCGCACCGCCGCGCGCTGGAGGACCCCCTCACCGGCCTGCCGAACCGCGCCGGGCTGAGCGCCCACCTGGGGTCCGCCCTCGCCGGACCGGCCGCGTCGGTGTGCGTGCTGGTCCTGGACCTGGACCACTTCACCGTCGTCAACGAGAGCCTGGGCACGGCCGCCGGGGACGAGCTCCTGGTCACCGTGGCCGGCAGGTTGAGCGCGGCGGTGCGCGAGGGCGCCACGGTCGCGCGTCTGTCCGCCGACGAGTTCGTCGTCGTGGACCGCTGCGAGGACGTGGAGCGCGCCCGCAGCCTGGCCGGCCGGCTGCTGGAGGTGCTCACCGTCCCGGTCGTCATCCAGGGGCTGGAGATCGTCGCCTCGGCCAGCATCGGTGCCGCCGTCACCGTCCCGGAGGACCGTTCGGCGGACCGGGTGCTGCACGACGCCGGCGTGGCGATGCACCGCGCCAAGGCCCGCGGACGCAACCGCGTCGAGGTGCACGATGCGCAGCGCGGCGACGCGGTCGTCGACCGCCTGCGGCTGCTCGGTGAACTGCGCCGCGGCATCGCCGCGGGTGAGCTGCGCCTGCACTACCAGCCGCGGGTGCGCCTGCACGACGAGCGGACGACCGGCGTGGAGGCGCTCGTGCGCTGGCAGCACCCCGTGCGCGGCCTGCTGCCGCCGTCGGAGTTCATCGACCTGGCCGAGGAGTCGGGCCTGGTGCGTGAACTCGGTGCGCAGGTCCTCGACACGGCCGTTCAGCAGGCCGCCCGCTGGGCCCGCGACCCGCAGCACGCCACGGTCGAGGTGGCGGTGAACCTGTCCACCCGGCAGCTCGCCGACCCCGGCCTCGTGGACGCCGTGACCGCCGCGCTGACGCGCCACGGCCTGGACCCGCACCTGCTGGTGCTGGAGGTCACCGAGACGGCCCTGATGACGGACCCCGAGGCGGCGGAGGCGGCGCTGGTGGCGCTGAAGGGCCTCGGCATCGGCATCGCCGTGGACGACTTCGGCACCGGTTACGCGAGCCTGACGTACCTGCAGCGCTTCCCCGTCGACGAGCTGAAGATCGACCGGTCGTTCGTGAGCGGCCTCGGCGTGAACGACGGCGACGCCGCCATCGTGCGCACCTGCGTGCAGCTCGCCCACGCCGTGGGGATCCGCGCGGTCGCCGAGGGCGTGGAGACGCGCGAGCAGCTCGACGCCCTCGTGGAGATGGGCTGCGACTTCGTGCAGGGGTACTTCTTCTCCCGGCCGCTGCAACCCGACGCGCTGCAGGAGTGGGCGCGCTCGCGCTGAGCGCCTGTCAGGACGCTACCGGTGCACCACCGGGGCTGCGGGGTGCCGGAGCGGCGGTGTTGGGCAGGTGGATCAGCCGATCGATGCGGCGCTTGAGCTCGTTGAAGCCCTCGCCGGTCACGTCCCGCGGTTCGGGCAGGCCGACCTCGACCACTTCGCGCACGTAGCCGGAGTTGCCGTGGGAGGTGCCGCCGGCCATGACCACGACCCGGTCGGCGAGGTAGACGGCCTCCTCGACGCTGTGCGTGACGAACACGACGGTGGTGCCCGTCTCGCGGTGGATGCGCTTGAGCTCCTGCTGCAGCGAGGAGCGGGTCAGCGCATCGAGGGCGCCGAAGGGTTCGTCCATGAGCAGCACGGCGGGCTGGTTCGCCAGGACGCGGGCGATGGCGACGCGCTGCTGCATGCCCCCGGACAGCTGCTGCGGGAAGGAGGAGGTGAGTCGGCTGAGCCCCACGGTCTCCAGCGCCCGCTCGGTGCGCGCGGTGACCTCCGCCTTCGGCAACCGGGCCTGCTTCGGGCCGTAGGCGACGTTCTCCGCGACGGTCAGCCAGGGGAAGAGCCCGTAGTCCTGGAAGACCACGCCGCGTTCCGGGCCCGGTCCGCGGACCGGTTCCGTCGCCACCTCGACTCGGCCGGTGGTGGCCTGCTCGAAACCCGCGAGGATCCGCAGCAGGGTCGACTTCCCGCAGCCGCTGGCGCCCACGACGCACACGAACTCCCCGGCGGCGATGTCGAGGTCGACGTCGGCCATGGCAGGCGCCGGGGTACCGGGGTACTGCTTGACCAGTCCGTGGACGCTGATGTCCGCCGGGCGGGTCGGACGGGGTGTGCCGATCTTCACCACAGTGGTCTCCGGGGGTTCGGGCGGGCTCAGTGGTTGACGAGGGGTCGCCGTCCGGCGAGGAGCCGGACGAGCAGCACGAGCAGCCGGTCGGCGAGGAAACCGGCCAGGCCGATGACGACCATGCCGCAGATGATGAGGTCGGTGCGCGACTGGTCGCGCGCCTGCGTGATCATCGCGCCGAGGCCGACGTTGATGCCGACGGTCTCACCGACGACGAGGATGACCCACGCCAGCCCTAGCGCGATCCGCAGGCCGCTGACGATGCTGGGCACGGCGGCGGGCAGGACGACCTTGTACAGGGCCTGGACCGCGGGCGTGCCGAGCATCGCGGCCGCCTCCAGCAGGCGCTGCGGCACCTGCCGGACACCGGTGATGGTGTTCAGCAGGACAGGGAAGAAGGCCGCGAGGAACACCAGGAAGATCGTGGACCGGTCCCCGAAGCCGATGATGAGCAGGGACAGCGGGGCCCAGGCGGTCACGGGGATGGGCCGCACCAGGTTGATCGTCGGTTCCAGCATCCGGAACAGCACGCTGGAGCGGCCCATGACGATGCCCAGGGGAACCGCCAGCGCGACGGCCAGCAGGAAACCCTGCACCACGCGCAGGCTGCTGGCGTACAGGTGGATCCACAGGGTGCGGCTGTAGGAGTCGTCGATCAGGCCGCCGAAGGCCAGGTCGGCCAGGCGGCGCGCCACCTGGGACGGCTCGGGGAGGAAACCCATCTGGATGCCCAGCGGCAGCGTCCACGCCCCGGCCACGCCGCGGTCCCACAGCAGCAGCAGGACGACGGGGACCGGCAGCGCGAGCAACCAGGTGCGCCACGGCGGGCGCCGCCCGCTGCGGGGGCGCACGCCGCCGGCGGGTGCGGTGGACGCGGTGGGAGGAGGGCTGACGGCGGCGGTCGTGCTGGTGGTCATGGTTCCTCCGGGCTCGGTCGGCGGTCGGTTCAGCCCGCGAACTCGCTGGAGTCCACGAAGGTGGTGTCGAAGATCGCCTCGCGGTCCGGCTGGGAGGGCAGCTGGTCGAAGGCGACCATCTCGTCGGCCAGGGCGGACACCTGGTCGCGGTACTCCTGCGGCAGGTCCCAGCGCGGCCAGATGTTCTGCGTGGAGGTCTCCACCACGGCCCGGTCGATGCCGAAGGTGTCCACGACCCCGTCGACCCAGACCTGACGATCGGCGTCGATGTGCTCGGTGGCCTGGATGTGGGCGTCGACGACCTCCTGCACCACCGCGGGGTCGTCCTCGATGGTGCTCTGCGCGGTCATCAGGACGATGTTGACCTTGCCCACCACGGACTCGTACGGCGACAGGACGTCGTGGGCGCCGGCCTGCTTGGCGATCGAGGGCCCCAGCTCGGCGCTGGAGAAGGCGTCGACCTGCCCGGTGGCCATGGCGTCGGCCATGTCGGAGAACGGCAGGTTCACCAGTTCCACGTCCGCGTCGGGGTCGATGCCCTGCTCCCGTAGGGCGAGCTTGAGCAGGATCTCCTGCGAAGCGCCGCGGGGGTACCCGATCCGCTTGCCCCGCAGGTCTTCCGGCGACTGCACCTCGGGGGTGGCGACGATGCCGGTGCCCCCGTCGGCGGAGGAGGCGATGATGCGCACCTCCTGGCCGGCGGCGATCCCGGCCAGCGCGGAGGGGGCACCGGCGACCCCGAAGTCGACGGCGCCGGAGACGACGGCGTTCTTGATGTCGGTGGAGCTGTCGAACAGCACGACCTCCACGTCGGTGCCCTCGGGGGCGAACTCCTCGTAGAAGTACGGGGTGTACAGGTGGGGCTGCCCGCGCAGGGTCCCGACGGTGACGGTGCCCTCCTCCTGGGTGGCGCCGGTGGTGCTGGTGGGAGCTGCGCAGGCGCTCACCAGGACGGTTAGGCCGGCGAGGGCGGCGGCGGAGCGGAGCGTGGTGCGCACGGTGGGGCCTCCGGGCTCGAGGGTGGGGTGGGTGGGGTGGTCAGGCGGGCTGCAGGGCGGGGTCGGCACCCGGGGCGTCCGGGGTGTCGACCGGGCCGGACCGGGCGGCGAGGTGCGCCAGCCAGCCGCCGGAGGCGGTGATGTCCTCCTCGTGGCCCGTGGGCTGGCCGGTGAAGCCGAGGACCTGCCGGCCGTCGGAGAGGTGGACGCGCCCGAGCGCCAGTGGGCTCGGCAGCGTGGTCAGCAGTTCCCCCAGGGCCTGGGTGCTCAGCAGCCACAGCTCCCCGGGCAGTTCCGCACCGGTGCCCGCGGCGGCCCGGGAGACGAGGGGTTTGTCGGGGGTCCCGGGCAGGGCGTGCATCCGGTAGTCGCCGGTGGTGCTGATCGGCCCGTCGAAGCGCGCACCCAGCGCCTGCAGCTGGGTGTTGAGGGGCTGCCCGCGCAGGTGGGCGCCGAAGACGGCCAGCGGGACGGCCTCGTCGAAGACCCGAGCGGTGGGCACGTCCAGCAGGCGGGCGGCCAGGTCGATCGCCACCTGGTCCTCGAAGGCGCGGGTGACGACGCTGACGCCGAACAGCCCTTCCCCGGGGACGTGGGCGGCGGGGACGGCGACGGCGGCCATGTCCATGAGGTTCACGAAGTTGGTGTAGGTGCCCAGCCGCGCGTTGACCGCGAGGGGTTCGGCCTGCACGGCCTCGACGGTCGGGTGCTCGGGCGCGGTGGGCAGCAGCAGCGCGGTGACGCCGTCGAGGATCCGGCGGCCCGCAGCGGTCAGCTCCAGCAGTTGCTGCTGGTCGGCGACGACGTCCACGCCGCTGACGCGGCCGGCCCGCTCGGCGATGGCGGCGACGCTGGGGTCGGCGCCGTCGGGGTTCTCGGCGAGGAAGCGGCCGAAGGAGTACGCGCGCTCGGCGACGAGGCCGCCGTCGTAGAGCAGGCGCGCCGCCCGGAGGAACACCGTGAGGTCGACCTCCCGCAGCACCGCCCCGGTGGACTCGGCCCGCCGGCACGCGGCCGCGAACGCCTCGCGCAGCGCCGGCGACAGCGCACCGAGGTCCTCCGCGCGCGGAACCCCCAGCACGGGGCGCTCCGGGGCGGCCAGCGGGGCGCTCGCCGGCCACGGGCGGCTGTGCGCGTCGAGGTCGCTGGGCCCGGCCATGGTGCGCGTCACGGTCGCGGCCAGGGCGAGGTCGCGGGCGAAGACGGTGGCGGTGTCGTACGAGGGGCAAGCGGGCAGCACCCCGTCGGCGGGGACCAGCCCCAAGGTGGGCTTGATGCCGATGACGCCGTTGAAGGCGGCCGGCACCCGGCCGGACCCGGCGGTGTCGGTGCCGACGGCGAAGTCCACGAGTCCCGCACCCACGGCTGCGCCGGACCCGGCGCTGGAGCCGCCGGAGACGCGCTCGGGGTCGGCGGCGCTGCGCACCACGCCGTAGGGGCTGCGCGTGCCGACCAGGCCGGTGGCGAACTGGTCCAGGTTCGTCTTGCCGACGAGGACTGCACCGGCGTCCAGCAGTCGCTGCACGGCGGTGGCGGTGCGCTCGGCGACGTGGCTGAACGCCGGGTGCGCCGCCGTCGTCGGGAGCCCGGCGACGTCGATGTTGTCCTTGACGGCGAAGACGTACCCGGCCAGCGGTCGCTGCTCCCCGCGGGCGAGGTCGTCCTCCACCTCGCGCGCCCGCTCGAGGGCGACCTCCTCGTCGAGGAGGGTGATCCAGACGTTCGGGCCGGGGGGGGGGGGGGGGGGGGGGGGGGGGGGGGGGGGGGGGGGGGGGGGGGGGGGGGGGGGGGGGGGGGGGGGGGGGGGGGGGGGGGGGGGGGG